>CAIQQM010000201.1 GCA_903873945.1 uncultured Verrucomicrobiota bacterium | reverse complement strand
TACGGCGCGCAAAATGCCCACTCTTCCTCGCTGACATCACTGGGATAACTCTTTCGTGCTTTCGTCATCCCCAGTGTAATGTACGAAAGTGCTTGCCTTGTACAGCCTTATCTCAATCAAAGTGCATGACAGGCTCTAGAGTTGTGAGGCGGGTGACGGTTGCCTAATTTTTCGCAGGCTATCTTCACCTTATGAATGACACGACCAAAGAAATGGTTCAGGAGATTCTCGGGAAATTGAAGGGAGCGCAGTCCATGAACCCTGAAAGTAGGCAAACAACACTCATGTCCGGTGCAAACGCCTAACTCTGGACGTTAGGCTGCGAGACACACTGGATTATTTATGAACAACAAAGTATCACCACTAAAGCAGGCCGTGAGCGCGTTCAAGAAGGCGATTGGACCGCATCGGTATGGGGTTCACGGCGAACCGTTTGTTTGCCAGTTGTGTGGTCACGACCGCTTCAAGTTTGGAACCGGCGCAAAGATTCTTGGATTATTTTGGCTGGCATGTGCCGAGTGCGGTCATGTCGAGCTCTTTGCGCAGCGCCCGCCGTTTTTGGACGACAGGGGGGCTTAACAAGACGCTTGAGGCAACAGCCGCCGCGCGTGCAGCACAGGCCGTCAAATGAAATTAGTACATCAACGTTGCCAGCGAGAGCCAGCCTCCGGCTGGCTGTGTCTCAGCTGTGCGTTAGGCCACGCGGCCATAAAGGGTAGCTATGGTAAAGAATATTCTAGAATCCGATACGTGGATATTTCCATTGCTCCTGCTGATCGCTTCGATAGGGATTACGCTGACATCAGGAGTTGCGCGGTGGCGGCGCTCGCGGTCTCTAGCTCACTGGAAGAAAGGACACTCGGTGATCGTTTGCCTGTTGGTCACCGTGACGGCATTTCCCTTGATGCTCTTCATCACAGGCTTGTGTCTGTGGCCATTTGTCGGCAGTCTTCCCGGTATGCCTTGGGGTTTAACCGATGAAGGGGTCTTCAATGTTTGTGCGATTGTTTCGGCCATGCCGGTCTCTTTGCTATGTGGGTGGATTTACATCCGTCTTCGTTGGGTCACCATTGAAGCAGGCCAACCGAACCAAACAGAAGACAAGCACGTGGCCTAACCGGGCGCGATGATGGCCGCCCGGCTCCAGATTGCCCGACCAGTAACGGTGGGATTTCCGACTTCGGACTTCGTCGGCGTCAGGCTTTGGCGTAAGCTGTCGACCATGGCCACCATCGGCAAACGAAACACTCTGACAGTTCTCCGCGACTCGACTCCGGGCATTTACCTAGACGGCGGCGAGCACGGGGAAATCCTCCTGCCCAATCGCTATGTGCCCCTGGGGGTCGCTATGGGTGACCGACTCGAAGTGTTCGTTTACCGGGATTCGGAGGACCGGTTGGTGGCCAGCACTGAAACCCCGCGCGCCACCGTTGGGGAGGTGGCCACCTTAAAAGTCATCAGCGTCAATCGTCAGGTCGGCGCCTTTTTAGATTGGGGGCTGGCCAAGGATTTATTGTTGCCCTTCCGGGAACAGACCAACCCTGTGCAAGCGGGCCAGGATGTGGTAGTGCGGATCTATTTGGACGAAAAGACCCAGCGAATTGTCGCCTCCATGAAACTAAATCGGGACTCATTGCTTGAGCCGCCTGACTATCGGGCTGGACAGCAGGTGGAGTTCCTCATCATCGATAAAACCCCCTTGGGCTACAAGGCCCTGGTGGAAGGCAGGCATCCCGGTTTGCTTTACCACGAAGGCATCTCTGTCCCGGTGGCCATCGGCCGGAAACTTAAGGGCTTTGTGCGCGCGTTACGGCCCGACGGTAAGATTGATTTGACCCTTGACCAGGCCGGTTATCGGCGCGTAGCGCCGCTGGCCTTGCGAATCACCAAGGCGCTCCATCGCGGCGGGGGACGGCTGGGCCTCGACGACGGCAGCTCCCCCGAGGCAATCCACCAGGCATTTGGCGTCAGTAAAAAGGCCTTCAAACAAGCCTTGGGCACGCTCTACAAAGCCCGGCGCATCCGTTTTTCTAAGCCAGGCATCGAGCTCTTGGACAACACCACCTGGTCGCCGGGCGGCCCGCTGCCTCCTAACCAGAAGACCAACCTCAGGAGCGGCCGCCCGGAAATGGCACACAAGGGAGGAGATGCCCAATCGAAATATGGCAGGGCAACTGCGGCGCCGCCTCGCCGACATTAGAAGCCATCTTCTAGCCCCATTATTAAAGGCAAGCCGGAGTCAATCTGGCGCGCGCTGAAATGCTGCGGCGGGTGCTCACAAACTGACGTGTTCACATTTGACCGCGCAAAAAACCCTTCCCAACCACAGCCCCTATGACCGTCCCGATAATCGCTCCGGCCAGGAAATCCGAAAACCAATGGATGGTCATGGAAACACCGATGCCGATATAGAACGAGTAGGTGATCGCCACACACCCCAGCCACCTTTGTTTCGGAAAGAGCCTGAATATCGTGGCGGCCATGGCGAACGCGATGGTGGTATGAGAGGACGGCCAGCCCCAGAACACCCCGCCGCGCAGGAAGCCGAATTGGAATAGGTGGCTCAGATCCGCACCGACACCGTGCGCTGGGTGCACACGGCCGGTAATCGCTTTATAGGCGGCAGCGACGAAAGAGCCGATCAGTTCAGCCTGCCCGACCGCCCAGCCGGTTAGAGTGGTTTTGGCACTTCGGCTGATGCTGCCGATGGCAAGCAGAACGAACGGCAAAGCGATGGGCATGAGCCCGCCGATCGGGGCGGCTGGAAACATCCATGAACGAAGGATCGGATTTGGGGTGGAGGAGAAATAGAACCAATCAAAACCGGACGTGACGAGGGTGAAAGTAAGGATGATAGCAATGATGTGCCCAAGGATCATCTGTCTCTTGAAGCAGTCGAAGATGTTCCGGGGCAGGGTCGAAAGAAAATGTTTCATGCGCAGATTGTAGTATCATGACGAGGAGGATTTCGGCGCGCAACGCCAACTTTTAGTCCAACAGAGAAATCCCCGTTCTCTGAACGGGGTTAGAGAAGGAGCTATGCTGGAAGGGAATTGCATTAGGCTTAGCCTCTCTGGAGCAGCGGGTTGGGCCAGCTTGAGAAGCGGAGTGATCTTCGTGAAGAATCCGGGAAGCTCTCCATGGACCCAGGTGCCACGAACTGCTCACCGCTTCGGATGCGGCGAGGGCGTCGTTGGTCCCTTCCAGGGGCCATCCACAATACCCCGCCCTCTGGGCGGGGATATTTATTTAGTGAGGTGGGGCGAGCACTCCGTGCGCGCCGCTGCCCGGATTTGTTGCCTTCATCTATGTTTTTAAATCCTTCTTTTAGCGGCTTTGCGAGAAATTCCCGTTCAACCTTCGGCCCATTGGGAGGCCGACCTTCGGCTTCAATCAGTGACTAAATTTCCATTCCCCTTTTCTGTGCCATTTGTGGCTAAAAATCCGTGTTTAATCTGCGGCTTGCAATGGTTCCAGCTTCTAACACTTCACACGCACAGCCCGGGCCTCGCAGCTCGGGCTTTTGTTGAACAGAAAAACAGGCCAGGGCCTGCGGCACTGACCCGGAACAATCCAGCACTAAACAACACATCTTTCGTGAACTTATACCCGCTTCATCCCCAGCAACTGAGCGCGATACTCGGTCGGCGATTGGCCCAGGATCTTTTTGAAGACGCGATTGAAGTGGGTCAGGGACTGAAACCCGACTTCGAAGGCTATTTCACTGACACGCAGGTTCGGGTTAAGCAGCAGGTTTTTCGATTTTTCGATTCGCACGCGTGAAAGATAATCCGTGAAGTTGATGCCTGTTACCTTCTTGAACATCTTGCAGAAATAAAACGCGCTGGTGTTGACTGCTTTGGCTACGTGCCCAAGACGCAGGTTCTCCGTTTGGTGCCGGTGAATATATGTCTTGGCGCGCGTGATGACTAGGGGCTCCTCATTCTCGTGCTGCACGATCACCTGATTGCTCAACATTGAAAGATGCTGGGCGAAAATGCATAATAGCTTTATAATCGCTTCATGTTTCCTGGAGGGCAGAATCCGTGTGGCAAAGTATTCTCTCTCCAAACGCTCGCGCTCCACGTCCACGCCCCATTCGGCGGCCAATCTGGCGGCGCGGGCGAATTGAGCCGCGCTGGGCCTGTGGCGGAAAACCTGGCCGGTTTGGAGAAAGCCAATCAACCTCTCGCCAAGCCGCACGGGCACTGCGGTATCGCAAAGTCCTGCCGGACACGAAACTGTCTTCGGGGCCTTGACCGCCCCTTGGGACAGTCTCTCTTGCACCTGCAGGCAGGACGCGCAAGCTCGACTTTTCTCCGAAACCAAAGAACAAAAAGGACTTTCGTTGCGCTTGCCATGGTGGGGAAGTTGCCAGGATTCCACCGCTCTCAATGCCACCGGCAGCCCGGTAGCTTCAGTGAAAGCACGTTCGTAATCCTGAAAAATCCGGGAGTTTGCCAGCGCCTCAATTAACCCTTTATCGCTGTTGACTGCTCCATTGCCGCGGGATCCAAAGGCGGAATCCCTTGACTGGCTCAATCCCCCCCCGTCCTGCCCCACTCCGGCTCGTATACTTGCGGTGTTGCCTGAACGAGCCTGTTCCAGTCCGCTCCCATTTCCAGGAGTTGACCTTGCAAATGTTGCTCGCATGACAGCAATTTAAGGGTAACAAGGTCCAAACTCAAGAAAATTGGAATCTCACGATTGCCTTGTCACGCCCTTTGAGCTTGCGCCGGTTACCTCTCAGGTTAACCTCTTACCATGGCTTGGTTCACTGCCCGACACTTTTTCCTGCTGGCCGTCGCGGTTTACGGGCTCAGCATGATTTATTCAGTGTTCTTATGGCGAAAAGGCTTTCGCCAGGACAACCATGTCACATATTTCCTGCTGCTGCTCGCTTTCGGGTTTCACACTACCGCCATGGGTATCCGCGGTTTCAGCCTGAACCATTGCCCGATCACCAACCTCTACGAAGCCACCGCTTTCATCATGTGGACTATCGTCACCCTCTACCTCGTCCTCGGGCTCTGGTCGCGCGTGCGGTTTTTGGGCGCGTTCGCATCGCCGGTGTTGTTTGCCATCGGCGTCTTCGCGCTGATGCCGAGCCTGGATACGACTCACGGAGTCAGGCCGGAACTTCCCGTCGCCCTGACAAGTCTCCACGCCGCGTTGATGGCGCTGGCCTACGGCGCCTTCGGGCTCAGCTCGGTCGCGGCCGTCATGTATCTGACCCAGGAGCGCAACCTGAGGTATCACAAGCTGCAGGCCGTTTTTTCACTGATGCCCCCTATCCAAAGGCTCGAAACAGCCGTGGGGCGGTTGCTGTTGAGCGGGTTTGTTCTCCTGACGGTTGGGCTGGCAATTGGCGTGCTCGACTTCGCCCACATCAACAACCCGCACGCCTACCGCGGCGACCCCAAGGTCGTCTGGTCTGCCGTGGTCTGGCTGCTTTATCTCGGTCTGATCATTATGCGTTGGAGATTTGCCCAGCGCGGCCGCCGGTTTGCGCTGGGCTCGATCGGCAGTTTCGCTTTCGTCCTGTTGACTTTCTGGGGCACAAACGTCCTCTCTCCCCTGCACAATCCCTGAACCACCTTCGAATGGCAAAGGCGCCTCGCTAACATGCCCGTCGTCGTCATCGGCCTAAGCCATCATTCCTCACCGGTCACGGTGCGGGAACGATTTGCCTTCGAAGAAGCCGGGGTTCCGGCCGCGCTTCAGCGGCTGCGCGATTCGGGCATCGCCGATGAAGCTGTGATTTTGTCCACGTGCAATCGGGTCGAGATTTATGCCGCCACCACGCTGGAGGCGCAGAGAGCATTTGCGGAATTGCGAGAGTTCCTCCTGACTTGCCACGATTACCGCGAGCCGCTGACGGACGAGATATACTCCTTGAGCGAACCTCAGAGCCTGCATCACCTCTTCAAAGTCGCTTGCGGCCTCGATTCGATGGTGCTGGGCGAGACGGAAATACTGGGCCAGCTTAAGAAGGCCTACGATGTCGCGCTACGAAACGGACATACCCACGGTTTATTAAACAAGGCATTTCAAGGGGCATTCCATGTGGCGAAACATGTCCGTACCGAAACCAACATCCAACGCGGCAGCGTGTCGGTGGGCTCGGTGGCCGTGGAACTGGCGGAGAAAATCTTCAGCCATTTGAGCGAGCGTGATGTCATGATTCTCGGCGCGGGTGATACGAGCGAAAAAACGGCCCGCGCCCTGCTGTCTCGCGGCGCCCGGAGCATCGTTGTTTCAAGCCGCTCGCACGACCACGCCATGACGCTGGCCGCTCAACTGGGCGGGCGCGCCGTGGCTTTCGATGATTGGACCGCGGAGTTTGCAAATATCGATGTTGTCATCAGCAGCACCTCCGCCCCGCATTACATTCTTGATCGGGCGAAACTCGAACCGCTCATGAAACTGCGCCGGAATCGCCCGCTCCTGCTCATTGATATCGCCGTGCCGCGCGATATTGAACCGGAAGTAAATCTCCTAGAAGGCGTCTTCCTGTATAACATCGATGACCTTCAGGCGATAGCGGAGGATTACTTGAGGCAGCGCAAGAATGAAGCGGCGCGCTGTGAGCAAATCATCCGCGAGAAAGTGGGAACCTTGTTGCGTCGCGCTCCCGGGCGGCACCCCTGCCCTGCCCCAAACCCCGCTTGTGGCCAGCCATGAACCGCGACCGGATTCACGATTCTCGAATTTCGCGTCGCCCGGTCAAACAATCGGTGCGAATATGCATAGCTATTACAATTTAACTATGCACGTGTGCAACCATCCAACAAGTGCGGCGGACCGCTCACATCCGGGTTTTAACTTTTTCCCCGCTTAACTTAAATGCCCTCCCAGCACGATTCGATCACCCTCGCCACTCGCGGCTCAGCCCTCGCGCTCGCCCAGGCGAACATCATTCTCGCCCAGTGCCGGGCCGCTTTCCCAAAACTCATTTTCGAACTTAAGATCATCAAGACCACCGGCGATAAACTCCAGACGGCCTCCCTGGCCCAAGAGGGCAAAACCCTGCCCAAAGGGCTCTTCACCAAGGAACTCGAAGTCGCCCTGCTAAAGCATAAGGCCGATCTCGCGGTGCATAGTCTGAAGGATCTGCCCACTGATTTGCCCGCCGGCCTCAAGCTCGGCGCCGTTGGCAAGCGCGAAGATGTCCGCGACGTGCTGATCTATCGGGATGCGGACTATCTGCGTGCGGTCAAGGCCGACGAAAATTCAACTGAATGGTCGCCTGGCCAATCAGCTCGGCGCGGCTTCAAACCCGGACTCTCCGTGAAAGATTTGCCTGTGGACGCCGTCGTCGCCACCAGCAGTACTCGAAGAAAAGCGCAACTTCTGACTCAAAACCCGCGCCTTAAGGTCCCGGATATCCGCGGCAACGTTGTCACACGCCTGCAAAAAGTTGCTGAAAAAGCCGAGTTGGACGCTACGGTGCTCGCGCTGGCTGGCATGTCCCGCCTCAATTTCCGCGTCACTCCCGAAGGCCGACTGGAAGGCGACGCTGTCCCCGACGGCTTGCTGGCTGCGGTTCTCGACACGGAGGTTATGTTGCCTTGTGTCGGCCAAGGGGCCATCGGTATCGAGGTGCGGGAAAACGATGAGCGCATCAGCACGATTTGCGAGCGGCTGAACCATTTCAACACGCGGCAATGTGTGACGGCGGAACGCGCGTTTCTGGCGGCGATAGGAGGAGGCTGTCAAAGTCCGGTTGCCGCGTACGCCGTGGTCTCGGGCAACCAGCTTCGAATGCGCGCCCTCTCGTTCGCCGCCGGTCTGGTCCGCTACGCCGAAGCTGCGCGCGCCCTTAACGAACCGGTCGAATTGGGCCAACAACTTGCCTGCGAGCTAAAGGGATGACTCCCGGCTCCCAGCACGTGCTGCCAAACCTTTCAATATTGGCTGCCGTTGCGGCGCGGTGTCTCATTGCACCGCGCCCGATTCCAACATAAAGTATCTGGCGATGAAACCGAAAGGGATGGTTTATCTAGTTGGCGCGGGGCCGGGTGACGCAGGTTTGTTTACGTTGCGCGGCGTGGAGTTGCTCCGCCGCGCCGATGTTGTCGTCTATGATTCGCTGGTTAACCCCGATTTGCTCCGATTTGCGCCCGCTTCCGCCGAAATTATCAACGCCACCATCCCCTCCTCCGCCGGCCCTGTTCCCTCAGATGAACTAAAGGCATTGCTCGTTGCCAAAGCCCGCGCCGGGAAGATCGTGGTTCGCCTTAGCTGCGGGGATCCCTACCTGTTTGGCCAGGGAAGCGAGGAAGCCGAACAAATGGCCGACGCGGGTATTGCGTTTGAAGCCGTGCCCGGGGTTACATCCTTCGCGGCCACAACCAACTACGCAGGCGTTCCACTCACTCACCGCGAGTTTTGTGCGGAAGTCACCTTTATTGGCAATATCGACGCTTCCTCGAAGGGTCCTCAGAGCATCGATTGGAAGCAGTTGGCAAAAACTCCAGGCACAAAAGTCATCATGCTGAACACCGGCTGCCTTCGGCAAATCAGCGAAGAGCTGGTCAGCCATGGTCTGCCACATTCAACTCCGGTCGCCATTGGCCGCTATGGCACTACCGACCACCGACACTCCCTAGAGGGCACACTCGCCACCATTGCGGATCTCGCCGCAAAGGCGGACATCGGCTCCCCAGCGATCGCCGTCATTGGTGACGTTGTGCGTTTGCGCAAGAAACTTAATTGGTTCGAGCGGCGTCCGCTTTTCGGACAGCGCATCGTCGTAACCCGCAGGCGTGAACAGGCCGAAGAGCTTTCGTGTCAACTGCGGGAACAGGGAGCCAACGTTCTCGAAATTCCTGTTATCCGGATGGGCCCACCGACCCGGAAAGATGATTTTGTGGACGCGTTGCTGGCCTTAAACGCTTATGACTGGCTTGTCTTCACCAGTCCAAATGGCGTCAG
>CAIQQM010000200.1 GCA_903873945.1 uncultured Verrucomicrobiota bacterium | reverse complement strand
TACGGCGCGCAAAATGCCCACTCTTCCTCGCTGACATCACTGGGATAACTCTTTCGTGCTTTCGTCATCCCCAGTGTAATGTACGAAAGTGCTTGCCTTGTACAGCCTTATCTCAATCAAAGTGCATGACAGGCTCTAGGAACTCTCACGATCCAGCCGATCTTCCCGCCAAACCGAGCTTCGTGCCGGCTGGACCGGGTTTCCGGGTTTTCCTGGTCTTCATCCTGATTTTCGTGGCGCTGGCGATGGGCATCGTTGGCATCGGTTACACCTACTACCGTCAAGCGGAGCAACATTACCTCACAAAGACGGAACAGGAGCTTTCGGCCATCGCGGATTTGAAAGTGGACCAGTTGGTGCAGTATCGCAAGGAGCGGCTGGGGGATGGAAACACGTTTTTCAAAAACTCCGCCTTTACTGCGCTGGTGCGCGGCTTCCTCGAGAAACCGGAAGACGCGGAAACAATCCGGAAGCTTCAGTCGTGGCTCGGCAGATTTCAGACCTACTACGAATATGACCACGTCTCCCTGTTCGATGCGCGGGCCGTGGAACGATTGGCTGTGCCCGGCGCGCCGGAGACCGTGGACAAACACATGGCCCAAAACATTGCCGCAGCTTTGCAGTCCGGTCGCATGACGATGCTGGATTTTTATCGTCCCGCTCCGGGCCGGCCGCTCTATCTGAACGTTCTGGTGCCGGTTCTCAATGAGTCGGACACTAACCGGCCGCTGGGCGTGCTGGTGTTGCGCATTAATCCTGAAACCTATCTTTATCCCTTCATCAAACGCTGGCCCACGCCCAGCCCGACGGCTGAGACCCTGCTTGTCCGCCGGGACGGAAACGATGTCCTGTTTCTGAATGACCTGCGTTTTCAAACAAACGCGGCCCTCAACCTGCGCATCCCGCTGGTGAGAACCAATGTTCCCGCAGTCCGGGCAGCTTTGGGGCAGACAGACATCGTGCCTGGCGTGGACTATCGCGGCATGCCGGTGCTGGCCGCCGTGCGCGCGGTGCCCGGTTCGCCCTGGTTTTTGGTGGCCAGAAAAGACCTGTCAGAGGTGTATGCGCCGATACGCGAGCGGTTATGGCTGGTGATCGGCATGATGACCGCCTTGCTCTTGGGCGCGGCGGCTGGCGTGGGTTTGGTCTGGCGGCAGCAGCGCGTCCGGTTCTACCGGGAGAGCGAGAATCAGTTCCGCGCTCTGTTTGAGCAGGCCACTGACGGCATGCTGCTGGCGGACATGAAAACCAGGCGATTCACGCTCGCCAACCTCCAAATTCAGCGGATGCTGGGTTACTCGGAAGCGGAATTGCTCCAGTTGACGGTGGCGGACGTTCATCCAGCCGCCGATTTGCCCGCTGTGTTAGGGCAGTTTGAGAAGCAGTCCCATGGGGAAATACCGTCGATCTCCAATATTCCCATGCGACGCAAGGACGGGACTGTGTTCTATGCCGACATTAGCGCATCGGTGGTCCGCTTGCGGCAGCACGAGGGCCTGCTCGGCATTTTCCGCGACGTCACCGAGCGCAAACAGGCGGAAGCGGAATTGCGCTCCAGAGAGGAGCGGCTCCGCGAGGTCAACGCGTTGCAGAGACTCTTGCTGCCCACGAATTCAATCGAGAAAAAGGCGAAGCTCATCACGGACGCTGTAACGCAAATTGTCGGCGCCGACTTCGCCCGGATCTGGTTGATCCAGCCCGGCGACCGCTGCGCCACCGGCTGTGTTCACGCCCGGGTGGTGGACGGACCGCATGTTTGCCGGTTCCGGGACCGCTGCCTGCACCTGCTGGCCAGTTCCGGTCGCTATACCCACACGGACGGGGGGGACCACGCCCGGGTGCCTTTTGGCTGTTACAAGATCGGTAAGATCGCGGCCGGAGAGGAAGCCGGGTTTCTGACCAACCAGGTGACTACTGACCCGCGTGTCCACAATCACGCGTGGGCCAGGGAATTGGGTCTGGTTGCCTTTGCGGGCTATCGGCTGGCCGATACCAATGGCACTCCCCTTGGCGTGCTGGCACTCTTCAGCAAAACAGCGCTCTCGCCAGCGCAAGACACGCTTTTACAGGGTATCGCGCATGTCACCTCTCAGGTGCTGATCTCGGCACGGGCAGAAATTACGCTGGCGCGCACCCTGGCCGACCTGCAGCGCTCCAATCGGGAACTGGAACAGTTCGCCTACGTCGCCTCGCACGATTTGCAGGAGCCGCTGCGGATGGTTTCCAGCTACACGCAATTGCTGGCCAGGCGTTACGAAGGCCAGCTGGATGAAAAGGCAAAGAAGTATGTCCACTACGCGGTGGACGGCGCCGTTCGCATGCAAACGCTCATCGACGATCTGCTGGCTTATTCGCGCGTCGGCAGGCAGGACAAACCGATCGAGTCCACCGACTCGCATTCCGCCCTGGGCGAGGCGAGAAGGAACCTGGCCGTCATGATCGAGAAGACCCGGGCCATCATCACCAACGACGACCTCCCGACGGTGCGCGCCGTTCCCTCGCAACTCGTCATGTTGTTCCAGAACCTCATCTCCAACGCCGTCAAGTTCCAGCGCGAAGGCGTCCCATCTGTCCATGTGGCCGCGCGGGATGACGGTCGCGAATGGGTTTTCTCCGTCAGGGATAACGGCATCGGCATCGACCCGCAGCATGCGGATCGGGTCTTTGTGATCTTTCAGCGCCTGCACACCCGGGACGAGTATCCCGGCACCGGCATCGGCCTGGCCGTGTGCCAGCGCATCGTCGAACGCCACGGCGGCAGAATCTGGTTCGAGTCCAAGCCCGGGAAAGGCACGACGTTCTTTTTTACAATTCCCAAATGAACCCGCAATCCGCAATCCGAAATCCGCAATCCGAAATCTATTATGACCCCCATTGAAATACTTCTCGTCGAAGACAATCCCGGCGACGTGGACCTGACCCGTGAGGCCCTGGAAACCGGCAAAGTGGCCAACACCCTGCATGTGGTGGGCGATGGCGAGGCGGCCATGGCCTTCCTCCGGCGCGAGGGCCGGTATGCCGGCGTTCCGCGTCCCGACCTGCTGCTGCTGGACCTCAACATGCCCAAGAAGAGCGGCCGCGAGGTCCTCGCCGAAATCAAGAACGACGAAGCCTTGAAACGCATCCCGGTCGTGATCCTAACCAGTTCCAAGGCCGAGGAGGACATTTTCAAGAGCTACAACCTGCATGCGAACTGTTACATCACCAAGCCGATCGACCTGAACCAGTTCCTCAAAGTGGTGCAGGCCATCAAGGATTTCTGGCTTACCGTCGTGAAACTGCCGCCCAGGAACGGATCCTAAAAGTGAACATTCCCCTCTCATTTCCCCATTCCGCAATCCGAAATCCGCAATGGAGTGTCCCCATTCCGCAATCCGAAATCCGCAATCTATTATGCCCCCCATTAAAATACTGCTCATCGAGGACAACCCGGGCGATATCGATATTGTCCACGAGATGCTGCCGGTGACCGGGCCGATGGGTTTCCAATTCGAATCAGTGTCGCGGCTTTCCGAGGCGCTCGCCCGGTTGGAGCGCAAAGGCATTGATCTGGTCCTGCTGGACCTCGGCTTGCCTGACAGCCAGGGACTGCAAACTTTCCACAAGCTGCGGAAAGCGGTGCCGGCCGTCCCGGTGATCGTGTTGAGCGGAGCCAATGACCAGGACTTGGCTGTCACCGCCGTGCGGGACGGCGCTCAGGATTACCTTGTCAAAGGGCAGATCAACGAGAGTCTGCTGGGTCCGTGCGATCCGGTATGCCCTGGAACGCGAGCAACTCATGGCAAAATTGCGGGAGGCGCTGGCCAACGTCAAGACCCTCAGCGGCCTGATCCCCATCTGCGCCGGGTGCAAGAAAATCCGCGATGACAAAAACTACTGGCGCCAGGTGGACAGCTATATTGCCGAGCATACCGACGCCACTTTCACACATGGCCTCTGCCCGGATTGTATAAAAATATACTACCCGGAGTTGGGAGAAGTCGGCACCGGCGGCTCGTCCCAAAAGACAACCTGACCGCACGCTGGCAATCCACGGTAGCGGCACATTGTAGCGGCAAGCATCCTTGCCGCCCGGCCTTCAGTCCAATTCTCATCAGGATTCCGTCTCTTCGCGTTTTCCGCGAGAAATTCCCATCCGAATTTTTGTGAGAAAATCCGTGGCCAAATCCCCTTTTCCCCATCTGTGAAATCTGTGGCAAAAAATTCCCCCTCCCCTTTTTTATCAAATCTGCGGCTAAACAAGTTCTTGAACCCGTGACTGATTTCGCCCATGACAACTTGCCTGATGCGCGCCTGCATCTGTCATACAATCAACAAAACAGTGAAAAAAGGCCGAAAAAGATGGCGGGAGCGGCGGGGCTCGAACCCGTAACCTCTGCCGTGACAGGGCAGCGCTCTAACCAATTGAGCTACGCCCCCGCTAGGGGCAGGAGAAACTAAGAAAAGGCTTCACGAACGTCAAGTGGAACAAAAAAGAATCCGGGTAGCAGACGCCAAGGAGGTGGGGGTGGGGAACCCCGCTGAAGAAACGTACTGCCACCCGAACAGGATAAACATACAGCACCCTGCCGCGCTTTGTCAACTGCCGGCAGGTCATTTTGATGAGACAATCTGCAAGGTTCAAAGGCGGTCCGCATAGGCCTGCATCTTTTCCTCCTGGCGCTCAATGGATTCGACCAGTTTGAACTGGGCCCGGCAGCGGTCAAGGTTGTGGCCGGGACGGTGGACGCGGAAGTATGAGTCCCTTGTGAGGTAATCGGTCAAAAAGCGGAGGCCCAGTTCGAAAGTGATGAGTTTGCCGGAGAAGGCCATAAGCGATCTCTCGCCACGGGTAAGAAATCGGCCCACTGCGGAAAGATAGCCCTCGGCCAGTTTCCGGAACATCGGCATTTGCATTCTGATCCTGGACAAATCGCGTTCGTCTTCGCAGACCGGGCTGGTGGTGCTGCGGACCATGTCGCCAAAATCATAGAGGGCGCACCCGGGCATGACGGTATCAAGGTCCACGACACAAAGTGCCCGGCCGGTTTTGGAATCGAGCATCACGTTGTTGAATTTAGTATCGTTGTGGGTGACGCGTTCCGGGAGCCTGCCCCCAGCCATCGCGTTGAGAATCACGTCCACAAAACCTTCGCGCTCCAGGGCAAAGTTGATTTCCGGGCGGGCGTTCCGGGCCCGGTTAAAACGGTCGTTCGCAACCGCCTTCTGGAACGAGGCAAACCGCTTGCGCGTGTTGTGAAAATCTGGAATGGTCTCAAGCAGCCGTCCGCCAGGCAGATCCACCAGATGGACCTGGAACTCGCCGAAAGCGCGCCCGGCTTCAAAAGCCTGCCGGGGCGATTGCGCCGCCTGGAAGGTTCGGGCGCCTTCCACAAAAATGAAGGTGCGCCAGTATTCCCCCTTCGCGTCGCGATAGCACGAATGCCCGTCCCAGGTGGGAATGAGAACCAGGCAACGACGGGTGATGTCGCTCGCCTTCCGGGCTTCGAGTTTTTCGCGAATGTGGCCGGTTACGCGCACAACATTTTTCATCACCGCCGGAGGGTTCCGGAACACGCTCCGGTTGAGCTTCTGGTGGATATAGCGAACGCGAGCGCCGCCCTGGCTGTAAGTGGCGGACCAGGTTTCGTTGATATGCCCGATCCGGAGGGGAACGGCGTGAATGAGCTCGCCGCAGATCTGAAACTGTTTTGAAATACGCTGAAGCTGTTTCTCCGGGCAGGCCATAGATCGTTTGATTTTGACCTAGAGTTACCGGGAAAAGAAGCAGCCCACAAGGCGGCAATGTTTGAAAGTATGCTTGACCGGGATTGCGGGGCTCTAATAATCTCCGCGCTTGATCCTGAATGAAGTTTAGTTTCCTGCCCGTCCAGTGGCGGCGGCAGTGAATGCGCGTGATTTATGATTGTTAAGAAGACTGACAGCGGTTACGAGTTTTCGACGCACACCAGCGATGGCGCCTTTGTCGTTACGCTTACTTTAAGAAAGAGCGGCAACGAAACCCTCCGAACCGTGCCGGTGGGGGTTCCGGTCTCCTTCACGCCCTTGAGATTGAAAAAAGGAACAATCAAGAAGGCCATCGGCGAGGAGCGGTGGAACAATTTTCTGCGCATGAAGAAACTGGCGATTCCGACAATGTTCATAGACCGCCATTCAAGGGAATTTTTTTCATAGTAACCCGTTTTCAAAACTGCCCCGCCCATCAACCTTTTTAGCAAACAAGCAAACCATAGGAGAATGACACCATGTTGTATCTGAATGAAAAAGACCTGATAAAAATCGGACTGAATTGGAACGCCACAATCGATAACATCGAGCAGGCCGTTCATTGCCTCAAGAATAAGGACTATGTCCAGCCGGTGAAACCTTACCTGCGATACCGGGATTTAACCAACCGGGTCATCGCGCTGATCGCTTTCGTGGGCGGCAAGATCAACCTGGCCGGCATCAAGTGGATAGCGAGCTTCCCGGACAACATCAACCGCGGGCTGCCGAGAGCGCATAGCGTGGTCATCCTGAACGACGCCGACACAGGGGCGCCCGTCAGCGTGATTAATACCGCGATGTTGAGCATCGTGCGCACCGCCTCGGTGTCCGGCCTGATGATCCGGCATTTTATCAAGGCGCGGCCCATGAATAACCTGACCGTATCGATCCTGGGATGGGGTCCCATCGGCCGGCATCATTACAAGATGGTCACCGAAGTTTTGAAGGACCGGATCGCGAAGATCTACGTGTATGATCTGCGGGAAATCAAGCCCGACACCATCACGGGTCCCTACAAGGACAAGACGGTCATTGCGAAGACCTGGCAGGAAGCATACCGGGATGCGGACATTTTCATTACCTGCACGGTCTCGAAGGCTCCGTATGTCGATGAGAAGCCAAAGGCGGGGTCACTGCAATTGAACTGCTCGCTGAGAGATTATAAGACCAAAATCCTGGACTACACGAAGGCGATCATTGTGGATGATTGGGTGGAAGTCTGCCGCGAGAAAACCGACATCGAGATGATGCACCTGGAAAGAGGGTTGAAGGAGGAGGACACGAAGTCGATCGTGGATGTTGTGTGCAACAACTGTATAGCCGCCTATCCGAAGAATGAAGTCATCATGTTCAATCCGATGGGGATGGCTGTGTTTGATGTCGCGACCGGCAGGTATTACGTCGATATCGCCAGAAAAATGGGGATCGGTCAGGAACTGGAGTAGGACAGTTGAATTCTCCATGGCTCGCGCCATTCAGGCGCAGAGGGCCCGGAGCTTAAATTGCAGATGCGATGAAACCGAAAAAAATTCATGACAGTGTGCTGGAGTTGATCGGGAACACGCCAATGGTCCGGTTGAACCGGATCGGCGCGGGCTTGGTGTCGGAGATCCTGGTGAAGGTGGAGTACATGAACCCTTCCGGCAGCCTCAAAGACAGAATAGCGGTGGAGATGATCGAGCAGGCCGAAAAGGAAGGGAAACTAAAACCGGGCTATACGATTATCGAGTCAAGCACGGGCAACACCGGCTTTGCGCTGTCTTCCATCGGCACGCTGAAAGGTTACAAGGTCCGGATCTACGAGACGATGCCGGGCAAGGCCGGGGCGGAAAAGCAGAAGATGATGCACAATGTCGGGGCGGAAGTGAGGTTGATGGAGCCTGCGGACATTGAACATCTCAGGGAAAGAAGCGTCGCCGGTTCTGAAGTGGAGCTTCCTGGCCGACAGCTGTGCCTTGAAGATGAGCGGGCGGAGCCGGACAAAATCTGGTGGGCCCGTCAATTCAGCAACAAGGACAATGTGAAGGCGCACCATGTGACCGCCCGGGAGATTCTGGAGCAAACGGACGGCAAGGTGGACGTGTTTGTGCAATCGATCGGCACCGGGGGAAGCCTGGCGGGAATTGCCGAAGTGCTGAAAAAAGAGGTCCCGAATGTGAAAGTAATCGGGATTCAGCCTGCCAGCTCCAAGGAGCTGTGGCATCCGGGAATGGATTTCCCGGCGACGGAAACCAAGGGAGGAATTGTTTCCGCAATGCTCAAGCAGCAGGGCCTGATCGATGTTCTCGTGCGAATTACCGATACTGAAGCGAGGGCGATGACGCATCGGCTTTGGCAGGAAGAAGGCCTGTATTGCGGCGTTTCTTCCGGCGCAAACGTTCATTTTGCGCTCGAGGAGGCAAAGAAGAGCGGCGGCAAGAAGTCAATTGTCACTCTTCTTTGCGACCATATGAACCGGTACCTGACCGAAGAACGGTACGTCACCTAGGACCTGGCCCGTTGGATTTCTGAATATCGGCGGCGACAACCTTGACGTCGGCCGCAACAACCGCGGCGTCTTTGCGGGCCACAGCGTTGGCTTGAAGAATTGCCTGCACGTCGGCAACAATCGCCGTCATTTGCGCAGTTTGAATGTTCGCAGGATTGAGCGCGGCATCGATGTCGGACAGGAGACGGTTGCGGCCTGCGGAAGAGAGGGTGCCTTGGGAGAGCGCGCTGGATAAATCGGCGGCTAATTTGGACACCAATTCCGGCGATGGTTTGCCGGCGCCCTGCGCATCGGCCGCAAGATCGCGGGCGAGTTGCTGAAGTTGCGCCGGGGCGGTCGTGGAACCGGTTTTAATGGCCGCGAGATCGGCCTGGAGCCTGACAATGGCTTGCTGCCGCGGCGTCAAAGGAGCACTGGTGGCGGGAGCTGGCGCCGCTGCCGAAGGGACCGGGGCGGCAACCCCTTGTCTCACGTTGTTCTGATTGGCCAGCTCTTTGGCGCGCTCACGGATGATTGTTGCCGGGTCGGCGAATACGCCACCCGCGAGCAGCAGGACCGCAAAAACCAGCGCCACAGTCGTTCTCATAAAGGGTGTGCGTTTCCACACCAGCTGGCGAATATCAATGTTTGGCCGTCAACACGCCCCCGGGGGGCAGGATCGAAAGGTAGTCCGCCAAAATGTGCTCGGTTTCCACTAACGTGATATCCTCCGCGGTCGGCTTTTCCTCTTCGGCATCATCGCCGACATTTCTCTCGTGAAACGCAGACTTTAATGCAGCCGCGACGGAATTGGTGCTGACTGCGGCAACTTCCGCCCCGGGACGAATCGAAAGCCTGGCCACAGCCGAATTGGTCTTCTGGACCGGCGCAGGCAGGCCCGGCAAATAAACCTGCGACAGCGTCAGTTCGTAAATTTTTTCCGGAGGCTCATGCCGGGCCAGACGTTCCTTGTCACGCGCTTTCTGGCGCGCCTCGGCCTCATCCCTTTCCTTGAGCCGCTGTTTTTCATTAAGGGAAACCGTTTTGTCGGCCTGCTGTTTGCGGTACTGCTCGATGTCCTCACGCACGTAGCCGAACTCCGGATCGATGGCAACGCGCTGGCTGGACCGCTTGCGCAATTCGGGCAGGTAAGGCGCCACGAGATTCAACGGTTCATAAGCGGCGCTCGGAATGGTGTCCCAGGGCAGGGGGTTCTCCAGCGAACCTTCGCCGATGTCCTTCACTTCATTGAGCACTGACGGCAGGACAATGTCAGGAATAACCCCCTTCAGTTGGGTGGAGGCTCCGCTGGCGCGATAGAATTTCTTGATCGTAAGCTTCAAAGCGCCGGGATCGTTCGTGGAAAGGCTGTTCGGGAGGCGCACCAGCGGCCGCAACTGCGTGACGCTCTGGACGGTCCCTTTGCCGTGTGTCGAGGAATCGCCCACGACCAATGCCCGGCCATAATCCTGCAAGGCGCCAGCCAGAATCTCCGAGGCCGATGCGCTAAAACGGCTGGTCAGGACAACCAGCGGCCCGTCGTAAGAGGTCGAGGGGTCCGTGTCCACGTCCTGCTGCACCAGGCCATCGGCGTCGCGAACCTGGAGGATCGGACCCTGCCTGATAAACAAGCCGGTAAGCTTGATGGCTTCTTCAAGCGAGCCGCCACCGTTGCGGCGCAGATCGAGAATCACACCCTCAACCCCCTCTTTTTTCAATTTGGCGAGCAACTTCACCACGTCAGCCGTGGTGCTTTTGGGTCCGGATTTGCCTTGGGATCTGCCCATCTCAAAGCTGCTATAGAAAGAGGGAACGTCGATGACACCAAGCCGGAGGTTGCCCCTGCGGCCCTTTGGAAACTCTACGATCCTGGCTTTGGCCGCCTGCTCTTCCAGCGAGATCTCATCCCGAATCAGGGACACGACCTTCCGGACGGAAAGATCCGCTCCATCGGGGATGAGGGTCAGCTGGACTTCGGTGCCCTTCGGCCCGCGAATCAACTGGACCGCCTTGTCGAGCCGCATATCGACGACATCGACCGGGGGCTGATTGCTCTGCGCGACGGCGACAATGCGGTCGCCTTCCTTGATTTTCTTGCTCTTCATTGCGGGTCCCGGCAGCAGGCGGCGGAATGTGCAATAGCCGTCGTCTGAAACCAGCTCGGCGCCTATCCCGAAGAGGCTGAGATTCATGCTGATGGCAAAGGTGTCGAGCTGGGCGGGGCCCATATAGTCCGAGTGCGGATCATACACATGGGCGAGAGCTGACAAATAGACCTGGAGGACATCTTCGTTGTTCCAGTCGGAAAAAGTGCGCAGGTTGCGGTAATACCGCCGCGTAAGCGTGTCGACAATTTCTTCCGCCTCGGACTTTGGCGCGGCCGCAACCTTCGCGTCCGGGGCCGCCGGAAGGGTGTTCCGGCCGGATTCTTTGGCCGGTTGTGGATGCAACTCGGCTCTGGCGGCCGCATCCGCCTTCTTCTTCGCGTCAATCTTGCCCAACCGCTCCTGCAAGTACTCAAATCGCAGCCGTTCGTGCCACAGTTTTTTCGCATCGTTCAAATCCTTCGGGAACGGCACCCCATGATGGGTAATCGGAAGCTTCTCGTTGCCATCAAACTTGAAAGTTTCGTGCTTGAGCACCTCGTCCGCATAGGCGACGCGCTGCACCAGCCGCTCATAGAAACGGTTGAAAATCTCGTCGGCAGGTGTGGTGTCAGCTACGCCAAGGCGGCCAATGCCGACCGTCATCCGGTCAAGATTCGTCCGGTAATACGCAAAATCCTCAAGATCGGTCTGCAGAAAATGAAGGTGCTGCGGATCAAGGGTGTCCAGATAGCGGTCGAAAACCTTGCTGGAGAGGGGGGTGTCGAAGGGCTGTTTTAAATATTGAAACCGCTCGAGCATCTTGGCGGTAACGAAAGCAATGCGGCCATCCGCAGGCCCCGGCCTGATGTGAATGGCGTTGGTCAGACCCTCGATGCTTTCCGACACCGCCAGTTTGTCGGCAGAGGCGGAGCCGGGGGAAGCCTTTGCGATGCAGATTGGCCGGGCCAGAACGCAACACAGGAGAAGCAGCAGGAGTCTCAAAGAAAGGCGATGAATCATGACGTTATAAACAACCTTATATTAACACAGTTAGACTGCCGCCGACAATAAATGTTCAGAAGCGTCTGGCCGGAAGGACGTTGAAACCTGCCGGCGGCCACCGGCATGCGCCAGGGTCTGACGCCGGGCTTTGCCGCCCCCTCGACAAGCGCGCCACCCTCCCTTACTTTGCAGCTATGCCGGAAACGGCCACACCTGAAATCCTCCCCGGAAGCGTCCAGGAGGAGGAAACGAAGACAAATCTGGATTTGGAACCGGGTTACCTGGTCATTTGCTGGAACGACCCGGTCAACCTGATGGAATACGTCACGCACGTCTTCCAGAGAGTTTTTGGCTGGCGGCAGAAGAAGGCTGAATTTCACATGCTCCAGGTCCATCGCCAGGGGAAAAGCGTGCTGGTCCGGGAAAGCATGGAGAAGGCCGAGCACTATGTGCACCAGCTTCAGAAATACAGCCTGCACGCCACGATGGAGCGTGACGAGTGAGACTCATCCGGACATCCGGGGACAAGCTCCTGTTCCACCTCGGCCAGCGCGAGAAACAGGCCTTGGGCGTTGTCCTGAAACTCTATCCCCGCATCCCTTCGGCGCATCAACCGCTCAGCAAAACGGCAACGCTGCCGGACCAGGACGCCGCCCAGCGTCTGCTGGACGAGGCGCTGGCAGAACAACGGGCGGAAAACAAAAACAAGGTGCGCGCATTCCTGGCCAACCCAAAACGGTTTTCGGTGGACGAAAAGGGCTGGCGTCTGACACTTTCCCCGGTGGACGTCGAGTGGCTGCTCCAAATCCTTAATGATATTCGGGTTGGAAGCTGGATTATCCTGGGCGCGCCCGAAGAGAAGGAGGAAGAACTGAACGAGACGACCGCGCCGCATATCTGGGCGATGGAGGTTTCCGGCTATTTTCAAATGGGCCTGCTTGAAGCCCTGGGAAAGGGAGGATGAAGCAAAGACTTGCAAAGAATTGACCGCTCCCCTGCTCTGCCGCTTCAACGGTCAACCGGTAGAGCCATGTCCGTCGCACTTCTAAATCATCAGTTGCGCTTCCCCAATCCGCGCTCAGCCGATTCGGATGGCCTGGTGGCGGTCGGCGGTGACCTGTCGGTACCGCGGTTGTTGCTGGCTTATCGCAGCGGTTTGTTTCCCTGGACCGTCAAGCCAATCACATGGTGGTCGCCCGAGCCACGGGCGATTTTCCCTCTCGACCAGTTTCACCTGTCCCGCAGCCTGGCTGGAATAATCCGCCGGTGCACATTTGAAATAACCATGGACCGCGCCTTCCGCGAGGTCATGGCCGGATGCGCAGCCCCGGCGCGGGGACGGCGCAGCACCTGGATCACCCGTGAATTCGTCGATGCCTATGGCCGCCTTCACGAGCAGGGCCATGCCCATAGCCTGGAGTGCTGGCAAGGGCGGAGGCTCGTTGGCGGCATATACGGTGTGGCGATTGGCGGCTTTTTTGCAGGGGAATCGATGTTCCATCGAGTCAGCAATGCTTCTAAAGTGGCTTTGTTTCACTTGGTTGAACACTTGCGCCGGCAGGATTTCGCGCTGTTCGACATCCAGATGCTCACGCCGATCACCTCGCAACTCGGCGGCATTGCGATTCCGCGTGAGGAATACCTTCGGCGCCTGGCCCGGGCCGCCGGGAAACCTTGCTTGTTCTGAGCAAGGGCGGATGTCGCCGTTTCGCGCGGTCAATAAAGCGGTTTTCCTTTTGTAATTGTTCTTTGCCGGAGGCTGGCTAATCTCCCGCCAATAGGAGCAATTTTTATTTATGAAAAAGTTCGCCATTGGATGCGGTGTTCTGGCTGTGCTGGGTTTTATCGCGCTCTGCTTCATTGCGATTGCGGGCGGCAGCTACAATCGGCTGGTCCGGACCTCGCAGGCGGTGGATAAGCAATGGGCGCAGGTGCAGAACGTGTATCAGCGCCGCGCCGACCTCATTCCGAATCTGGTCGCGACCGTTTCCGGCGCCGCCAATTTTGAAAAATCGACGCTGACCGAAATCACCGCCGCGCGCGCTTCCGTCGGCCAGGTGAAGCTGGACCCCAACAGCGCGCCGAACGACCCGGCCAAACTCGCCGAATTCGACCGCGCCCAATCGCAGCTCTCCGGGGCCCTGTCCCGGCTGCTGGTGGTCGTCGAACGTTACCCGGACCTGAGAGCGACAGAAAATTTCAGGGAGCTGCAGGCCCAGCTTGAAGGCACGGAAAACCGCATTAGTGTCGAGCGGGGCCGGTTCAGCGAAGCCGTCCAGCTCTACAACACAACCATCAAATCATTCCCTGCCCTGCTGTACGCCGGGATGTTCGGTTTCAAGGATAAGCCATATTTTACCGCCACCCCTGGGGCGGAGACGCCGCCAAAAGTCCAGTTTGATTTCGGCAAGCCTGCCGCAGCGCCGGCGCCGGCAAAGCCATGAGCGATAGAGGGCCACACAACTTCAATCCAGCCTCCCTGGAGGCAAAGGCGGTGGAAATCCATGGTCACGCGCGGGTTTTCCATGGAGCCGTCACACTGCTCGCCGCCGCCCTGCTCTGTCTTTGCTGCTCCACGCGGGCTGCGGAAGTGCTTCCACCCGCGCCAGCGCATTACTTCAATGACTATGCCAACGTCGTCTCGCCGGCCACCGTCGCGCAGTTGAACCGGATTCTCGAGGATTTCGAACGCCAGACCTCCAGCCAGGTTGTGGTCGCGATTTATCCAAAAATGGAGTCGGATTCCTCAATCGAGGATTACACGGTGCGCGTGGCGCAATCGTGGAAGGTGGGGCAAAAGGGCAAAGATAACGGCGCGGCCCTTTTCGTCTTTATCCAGGACCACAAAATGTTTTTGCAGGTCGGCTACGGTCTGGAGGGCGCGTTGCCGGATGCGCTGGCCCAGCGAATTATTGATAACGAGATCACACCGCGATTCCGGAAGGGCGATTTCGATGGTGGTTTGCGCGCCGGCGTGGCTGCCATTCTGGCCGCCACCAAAGGAGAATACAAAGGCACAAACCGGACCGTGGCGGAACAGCGATACCACCAGGCCGGGTCTGGCGTGATTCCGCTGGTGTTCATCAGCCTGATAGCTCTGGTCATCATCGTGGCAATGGCCCGCGCACGCGGCGGCTTCGTGTCCGGAGGCGGTTGGAGCCTGGGCAGCGGCGGGTTTTCCAGTGGTGGATGGAGCGGAGGCGGCGGGGGCGGATTCTCAGGCGGAGGCGGTTTTTCGGGCGGTGGGGGCAGTTTCGGCGGCGGAGGCGCAGGAGGGAGCTGGTAACCTATGGAACCGAAGAAATTTCTAAGCCAGCTTCAGCACGATGACATCGTCGCGGCCATTCGTGAGGCGGAAAAGAAGACTTCAGGCGAAATCCGGGTGTTCATCAGCCGCAAACTCATTGACGACCCGCTTCCCCTGGCACAGGCGCACTTTATGAAATTGGGCATGGCAAAGACCCGCGACCGGAACGCGGTCCTGATCTTTGTCGCCCCGCGAGCCCACAAGTTCGCCGTCATCGGCGATACCGGTGTCCATGAGCGGTGCGGGGATGATTTCTGGCGGCAGCTGGCTGCCGAAATGTCCGGACACTTTCGGAACTCCGCTTTCACCAGCGGCATCATCCATGGCGTTAAAAAAGCGGGCGAACTGCTGGCCCAACACTTCCCCCGCCGTCCGGACAACAAGAACCAGTTGCCCGACGCCGTCGAGCAGGACCTCGAGTAGCTGCCGGTTATTCGCCGTCGGCGCCCCACGGTTTTACCTCCCCTTCCTGTCCTTGCAGCCACTGCTCCAAAAGCCTATTCTGGCTGCCGAAACAAACATGAAAGCTGCATTCATCAACCAAACCGGGACTTCTGATGTCATCATTTACGGCGACCTGCCGGCACCCAAACCAACCAAAAGACAGTGCATTGTCAAAGTCGGCGCCGTCGATGTGAACCCCATCGACACGTACATCCGCAGCGGCGCCATCCCGGCAAAGCTTTCATTCCCATTCGTCCTGGGTCGCGACCTTGCGGGCACCATCGTGGAAACCGGGGCGAGTGTCAAAGGCCTCAAAGCGGGCGATCGCGTCTGGGCGACCAACCAGGGCGCCGACGGCCGCCAGGGAACCTTCGCCGAGTTCGCCGCAGTGGACCAGCGCTGGCTTAACCCCACACCCGCTGGTGTCAGCGACGAAGACATCGTCGCCCTTTCGCTCGTCGGCATCACCGCCCAAATCGGCCTCGTGCGATACGCAAACCTGAAGTCGGGGGAGATTCTTTTTGTGAACGGCGGCTCGGGCGGTGTCGGTTCCTGCGTCGTGCAGATGGGAAAGATCCTCGGCGCACGCGTCATCACCACGTCCGGCACCGCTGAAAAGGTGGAGCTGTGCCGGAAACTGGGCGCCGACCTTGCGCTCAATTACAAGACAGACGATGTGGATGGCGCCATCAAAGCCTTCGCGCCCAAAGGCGTGAATGTCTGGTGGGAAACCCTGCGCGAACCCAACTTCGACCGGACGGTCGGATTGCTCGCAATGCGCGGGCGAATGATCATCATGGCCGGACGCGACGCCCGCCCGGCGTTCCCGGTCGGTCCGTTCTATGTGAAGGACTGTTCACTCCACGGATTTGCCATGTTCAACGCGAGCATCCGCGAACAGCATGCCGCCGCCAACGCCATCAACCGCTGGGTGACAGAGGGCAAACTCAAAGCGCGCATTGACCGCATACTGCCGCTGTCCCAGGCCGCCGAAGCCCACCGTTTGCAGGAAGAAAGCACGATCAAACAGTCCGGCGCTTTGGCTGGAAAAATTGTGCTGAAGCCCTGATGGCAACCGGAAGGGGGCGCTGGATGGCTTCTAGGGCTGTACTTGCACCAGAACCTTGCCCATTGGTCCCTGGGCCAAACGCTCGAAAGCCTTAGGTAATTCGTCAAAGGGGAACACGCTGTCCACCAGCGGACGGGCTTCATTGCGGGAAAGCAATTGCAACACCTGCTGCCACGCCGCGCGGCTCTCGGCATTGGTGTAGGTGCCGACCGCCACGCCCCCCATTCGGATCCTCCGAAACAATAGTGTCGCCGTGTTGAAGCTTGGAACCGGGCCGGCCAGTCGACCCACAATGCTAACCTTGCCGCAATCACCCAACGTCTCGATGACTTGCGGCAAAAGGTTGCCGCCGATGTTGTCTATGGCCAAATCTACGCGGCGCGGGGCAAGTGCGGTTCTAAGTGACTGGCGCCACTGCCGGTCTTCCGGATTGAACGTGGCGGTTGCGCCAAGCTGCAACAGGCGTTGGCCCTTCTCCGAGCTGCGCGAAAGGCCTACGACCGTATGGCCCATGGCATTGGCAAGCTGCACGGCCGCGACGCCCACGCCGCCCGATGCGCCGGTCACCAAAACCACCGCGGATGGCGCCAGCGGCCCCCACATTGTCAGCGCCTGATACGCGGTCAGATAAACAAGGGTGGCGCCGGCCGCCTCCTGTTCGCTCCAGCCGGCGGGAATCTCGACAAGGTCCTGGACCGGCACAGCCACGCGCTGGGCGAACGTGCCCGGTCGCTCCACGCCAACTCCGCCGCGCAAAATCCCCCGCCGCTCCCCAATGCGCACCTCTCCGGCCCCCGCGCTTACCTGGATCACGGTCCCCATGCCATCGCGGCCCAGAATATGGGGAAGCGGCGGCTTTGCCGGGTATTGAGCTTCGGCCAGGTACCGGTCAGCGGGGTTCAGGGATGCAAAGTGCATTTCCAGGAGAACTTCGCCCTTCTGTGGAACCGGCTCGGCAACTTCCGCCAGCCGAAGCCGGTCAATGCCGGTAAAATCATCCAGGAGCCACGCTTTCATGTCTGCAAATGACCGTCACAACCGGCGGTTGTCAATGCGCAATACCCTTGTAGTTGATCCGTGACAATTCGCGCGATTCATGTCTAGTTACACCCCATGGCTTACGATTCCTTTCGTGAATTTCTGAGTCAGCTCGAGGCGGCCGGTGAATTGAAGCGCTTCCCCCAACCCGTCGCCACCGAACTGGAAATCAGCGAAATCGCCGACCGTGAGATGAAAAAGCCCGGCGGCGGCCAAGGGCTGCTGTTCGAGAAACCAACCGTGAACGGACAGGTCTCGCCGTTCCCGCTCGCCATAAACACGCTCGGCTCGCATCGCCGCATGGCGCTGTGCCTCGGCGCTGATTCGGTTGATGCCGTCGCCGCGGAACTCGGCTCGATCATAAAGACCAAACCGCCGACCAGTTTCCGCGAAGCCATGAAACTGCTCGGCACTGCCCTCGACCTCCGTCATGCCAAACCGAAGCTGGTGAAAAGCGGCCCCTGCAAGGAAGTCATTCGGAAATTTGACACTCCTCCTGCCCGCATCGATCCCTGGCCGCCCGCACCGGACTGGCGTGCCCCAACCACGCTCAGCCCGAAACCCCCGACTCTTCTCAATCTCCCCATCCAGCAATGCTGGCCTCTGGACGGCGGGCGCTTCATCACGCTCCCCTGCGTCGTGACCAAAGACCCCGACACCGGCGGGCGCAACATCGGCATGTACCGCATGCAGATCTATGACGGGCAAACCTCTGGCATGCATTGGCAGTTGCAGAAGGTCGGCGCGCGCCACGGACGTCGCTATTACGAAACCGCCACGCGCATGCCGGTCGCTGTCTTTTTGGGAGGCGATCCCGCCTGCACGTTCGCGGCCACGGCCCCCTTGCCGGATGGGCTCGACGAGTTCCTGCTCGCGGGTTATCTCCGCAGGAAATCCGTCGAACTCGTCAAGTGCGAGACCAATGACCTCGAAGTCCCGGCCAACGCGGATTTTGTCATCGAAGGTTATGTTGACCCGCGGGAGCCGCTGCGCGAGGAGGGCCCGTTCGGCGATCACACCGGCTATTATTCCCTGCCCGAGGCGTATCCCGTTTTTCACATCACGGCGATCACTCACCGGAAGGATGCCGTTTATCCCGCAACCCTCGTCGGCGTGCCGCCGATGGAGGATTTTTACCTGGGCAGCGCCTCGGTAAAACTTTTCCTGCCCGTGTTCAAAATGAACTTCCCCGAGATTGTGGACATCGCCCTGCCCTCCGAAGGCGTCTTCCACAACCTCGTCTTCGTCAGCATCCGGAAAAGCTACCCGATGCAGGCCTACAAAATCATGCATGGCCTTTGGGGCATGGGCCAAATGATGTTCGCCAAATACATAGTCGTCGTGGACCACGACGTGGATGTCCACAACACGAGTGAGGTCCTGTTCCGCCTCTGTGCCAACACCGACCCGCAGCGGGACAGCATCTTCACGAAAGGTCCCGCCGATGTCCTCGACCACGCAACCACCGACCTTGCGGTCGGCTCCAAGTTCGGTATCGACGCCACCCATAAACTGCCAGGCGAGAGCCACAAGCGTGGCTGGCCTCCTTTGATTCGGATGAGCGACGCGGTCCGCAAGAAAATTGATTTGCTGCTCAAGGCATCAAACCCGTAATCCCGCCGCTCATACAGGTATGAATGAAAGTTGAGGGTTGCCCAGAAAGTTTTTGGAGTGCAGGTTGAGGGTCACTCAGTGGTTTGGGAGGATAGAACCGGATCAAAACTGACCGAAAGCGGACCAGTTTTTGGTTTTTACGGGTTGTGACCGCACAGTGAATATTGCCCCCAGTGAGTCGGAAGGGAACAGCGGTTGGTGGCGGCGACGGATGACGTCGCTTCGCACAACAGGCGAGGCCCGCCTTCCCCAGCAACGGTCGCCTCGGCGAAGCGCCCCCTGCCCTTTGATTCCCAGACGCGGATTTCAACTGACGTAAGCACCGACGTTGTAGGGGGAGCAGGTGAAGCTGGTTTGGAAACCGACGCTCCGCTCTTATGGCGCGGAGTGACCTCAGCGGCTATCGGACAGGTTATTGAGTTGGATTATTAACGACGCGGCACGTTCGCCATCCTCATTTCCTAACCGAGAAAGGCCCGGAAAGCTTCTGAAAAAGGGATCCCCAAGCACGTGCCGCCCGGCACAGCTTGAGGCATACTTCTCTTCGGGCCTTCCCGGTGTCCTCCCCGATTCCAAACTAGATTTCGGGCGACTGCGGCGCATCCTGCGCAGCGGCGTACTTAATCACTTTCACCTTCTCCAAAGTCACAAGTCCGCCTTTCATCATTTCATCCAGCACGGACAGGAAGGAGTTCAACTTCTCTTCCGAATCCACGATCTCAATGACGAGCGGCAGGTCAATGGAGAGCCGGAGAATCTTGGCGGTATGCAACCGGCTCGATTTTCCGAAACCCATCGGTCCCCGCAGCACAGTCGCGCCCGCCAGATGCATTTCGCGCGCCTTCAGCACAATCGCCTCATAGAGCGGCTGATGGTTCCACCGGTCGGATTCCCCGACAAAAACGCGCAGCAACATCGCGTCCTGAGGCAGATGCATATTATTATTGTCCTTTCATTGGGTTGAAGCTTTGAGCCACCAGATAGCCGAGCCAAACGGCCACGAGACAAAGCGCCACCGACAATACCGCGTTCGCCCCGGCATGGAGCCATTCTCCATCGCGCGCCAGGCTGAGGGTTTGCAGGCTGAACGAGGAAAAAGTTGTATAGCCGCCGCAAACGCCCGCCATAAAGAACACGCGGAATGCAGGCGACACAAGCCACCGGCCTTCCGGGGCCGTCAGCGCCGCGAAGAAGCCTATCGCGAAAGATCCGGTGACGTTGATCACAAGCGTGCCGACCGGGAACGTCTCACCCCAAAAGCGCGAGACGAGGTCGTTGAGGCAAAAGCGTCCGATGGTGCCAATTGCCCCGCCCAGACCAACCCAAAGATAGTTCAGCATAGGAATCCCATCGACACGATTTCATTCGACAGGAGTTATCAGCCCTGAAGACTTTCGGGCGGTTCTCTCGCTCAGCGAGATGGCAAACCCCATTGCCATCGTGCAACGTGCCTGGAAGTCGATTTCCCGGCAATAAGAAATCCGTTGTCCCTTTCGCTGCGCGAGTTGTATGCGGGGGCCGACTCCAACCCGTCCACTTACTCCCTCGACAGCCAACCTTAATTGCCACTCACCACGCTGTCATCCGGTAACGGCGCCGCCGGGGTCTGCCCGACCACCGAGTTATCCAGACTGAGTTTGATAACCTTGAGCAGAGCAT
>CAIQQM010000199.1 GCA_903873945.1 uncultured Verrucomicrobiota bacterium | reverse complement strand
GTGAACCCTTCCGGAGCTACACCTCAATACGTGTATCAAGCGTTCCTAGCGCGGACCCGCTTGCTAGGTGGTGTGGGAGGCGGGAGGGTAATCCTCCCGCCGACCCGTATAGGCCAGAGATGCCGCACATCAACACGATGAGTCGCCCAAATCATGCAGTGGTCTTTGACTCTGGCTTCTCGATGCCTAAAAAGATGGGAACCGGAACTGCATCAGATTCTCCGTCACGTTGCACCAGTGAGTCGCGCCGGATTTCTCCGGTGTTCCAAGCAATTACGATTTCCTGCTGTGACATACGCGAAATAGTGCCGTTTGGCTTCTTGACAACGAAGGAACCAGTTGGGACGACGTAGGAACCAGCCGGCGCGACCTTTCCGCCCGGTATGAACTGTGTGATTAAAATCCCGAGGACAACGACAATAATCGCTGCGACAACAAACACCCCCAAAACACCCTCCCAGTCATCGTGACCTGGCCCAAGCATCTGCCTCATCCAACGGTAAACTGGCTTGTCAATTGAGAAGCCAATCAGCGGCCAAAGGACTGCGCCGATAATTCCGAATCCAACGCGCCAGCCTACACCTCGGCCCCTCTGGGCTATCAGATAGCCCCATAGACAACCGCATCCAGCCATGATGAATATCGCTACAATTGGTCCAGCATCCATATCGGTATTCCTTTCTTCTACTATTTTGTTTTGGTTCTGTCAGCGGCGGCGCCAACGGGAGACAAATCGGGCGGTTAGGAATGGATCGGGCACGATGGCCGGTGACGGCAATGAAAATGGGCCGGCGGATCGCTCCACCGGCCCGTGCCGCTCGTGATGCTCAGCAGTCAGGGTTCTTCGATTTGATCCTTCATCCGGTAACTGCGGCCTTCGATGGTGACGGTTTCGGCATGGTGCAGGAGGCGGTCCAGCACTGCCGAGGTCAGCGTGGCATCGTTGTTGAAGACCTTGGCCCAGTTTTTATACGCCTGGTTGGTCGTCACGATGGTCGAGCCGGTCTCGTAACGTTGGCTGAAGACCTGGAAGAGCAGGTCCGCGCCGGTTTTATCGATGGGTAAGTAGCCCAGTTCGTCGATTAGGGCGATGCTGGGGCTGGTGTATTTCTTGAGTTCGGCTTTGAGCCGGTGGGCCGATTGTGCCGCCGCTAGTGTAGTGTTGCAGTAACGGCTTTACAATGGCCGACCTTTTCCAGGATCTGCTCAACCTTCTTGGTCCAAACAAAGGGTTTGGGGTTTTGATTATTGATGCGAATGAATTCCTGGATGGCCTCAATTAACTCCGGCACACTTTTGAAGACCCCGCGTCGGATGCGTTTGCGCGTAATCTCCCCAAACCAGCGTTCCACCAAATTCAGCCACGAGGAACTCGTTGGGGTAAAGTGCAGGTGAAAGCGCGAGTGCTTTTCCAACCACTGGTGGACATTCTCATGGTTGTGGGTTCCATAATTGTCCAAGACCAGATGCAGGTCCAATCCCGCCGGAGTCTCGCGGTCGATTTGACGCAGGAATTTGAGGAACTCCTCGTTCCGATGCCGAGGATAGCAACTCCCAATCACCGTGCCTTCCAATACATTGAGCGCAGCGAACAGGCAGGTAGTTCCGTTGCGTTTATAGTCGTGCGTCATAGTCCCACACCGTCCCTTCTTCATGGGCAGTCCCGGCTGGGTTCGATCCAGGGCCTGGACCTGCGATTTCTCATCCACGCACAATACCAACGCCTTGTTGGGCGGATTCAGGTAAAGGCCAACCACATCGGTCAGCTTTTCCACAAACCGTTTGTCCTTGGATAACTTGAATGTCTCCACCCGATGGGGTTGCAAGCCGTGCGCATCCCAGATCCGGCACACCGTCGCATTGCTCACCCCAAACTTCGCTGCCATTGTCCGCGTGCTCCAGTGAGTCGCATCCGGTGGCGTAGTGTGCAAGGTCGCTTCCACCATCGCCTTGATTACCTTGTCTTTCGTGCGCCGGCTGCTCCGGCCATGCGGCGCATCCTCCGCTAAGCCGGGGGGACCTTGCTCCGCAAAGCGTTTGCGCCAAAGCAATACGGTCGGACGGGTCACCCCCAGTTGCCCAGCAATCGAGTTGTTCGACTGGCCGGCGGCCGCCAGCAGGCAAATGCGTGAACGAAGCACGATTCTTTGCGCGGTGGTCTTAGCTTCCACCCACGCTTCCAAAGATTTCTGTTGCTCGGCGCTCATCGGCAAAGGCTGGGTTGGTTGCCACATGCCAGCAACATACCTTGCTTGCCGGAATTGTATAGTTATTATTGTAACACTACACTAGGGTGTTGACGATGTCGATGGCCGTCGTAAACAGAACGGTGTGGCCGGCCAGACAGGCTTCGTAAGCCAAGGCCGTGGCTAAGTGGCTTTTGCCGAGGCCGGCCCCGCCCAGGAAAATGACGTTGGCCTTGTCCTTGAGAAAGGAAAGGCGAAAGAGGTTTTGCACCTGGGGGCGATTGATCTTTTTGGGCCAGCTCCAGTTGAACTGCTCCAGGGTTTTAACTACGGGGAAGCGCGCCGCTTGGATGCGGCGTTGGGTGGCTCGGTCTTTGCGCCGGAGCGCTTCGCCCTCGACCAGGCGACTTAAGAAGTCCAGGTGGGTCCGGTTTTTCTCCACCGCCTCTTTGGCCAGGGCTTGGTGGTGCTCCCCAAAATAGGCGAGTTTGAGGTAGAGCAGGTCCGAGAGGAGTTGATCGTCTTTCATGAGTTCGGGGCCGGGGTGGCGGTGTGTTTGGCGTCGTAAATGGACAGATCGGGAGCGGGCAGTTCCAACTCCAGCAGGTCCTGCTGTCGGGTCAGGTGCAAGGCGCCGGGTTCTTCAGGCGGATGCTGGCGCTGTTGCAGGAGGTTGGCGATGTATTCGCAGGAGAAGGCCTGATAGGTGAAGGCATCTTCCAGGGCACGGGCGACGGCCTCCACGCCGTAGAGTTCGCTCAGGGCGACGATCTTCTGGACATGGTGTTTGGGGTTAAGGCGCCGTGCTTCCAGTTGCTGGTAGTATTCATGCGCTTTGGGGCAGAGGGCCAAAAAGCGCAGGAAGAGCTTTTGTTCGCGCGCCTTTTTGCGGTGCAGGAGCAATGGCGCGACGTGGTCGGGCAACTCGTAATCCTGGTTGCGGTCGTAACGGCGCACATGCTCGGCCACCAGCTTGTCCTGGTCATAGACCAGGAGCCGGTCGGGCCACCGTTTCAAGGTCAGCTGGCTGGAGGCATAGTGGCAGGGAACCGAATAGCGGTTGCTATCGACCTTGAAACGGAACTGGCTGTTGACCCGGACCGTTTCCAGCACGGCGGCCTCATACGGCAGCGGATGCAAGGGACGGAGCTTTTCCTGGGCAAAGAGTTCCTGGGGCGTTTGGTGGGTCTGGCCGTGGACCCGGACATTGGCCACGGTGTCGAGCCAGTAGCGGGCCGCCGGATTGACGAGTTGAAAGTCCGACAGGTCCAGGCCGTTGAGGAAGTTCTTTTTGACATACCCGACGCCGTTTTCGACGCGTCCTTTTTCCTGCGGCTGGCCCACACCACAGGCCCGGATTTGAAACCCGTGATGGTTGGCGAAATCCAAATAGCGGGGGTTCAACACCAGCGAGCCGGCCGCCCGGCTCAGGACCGCCACCTTGCAGCTGTCGACCCAAAACTGGCGCACGACCCCGCCAAAGTATTCAAAGGCGTGCTGGTGACAGCAGAGAAAATGTTCCAGCGTTTCGGCCAGCGTGAACTCCAGATAAGGCTTGCG
>CAIQQM010000198.1 GCA_903873945.1 uncultured Verrucomicrobiota bacterium | reverse complement strand
TACGGCGCGCAAAATGCCCACTCTTCCTCGCTGACATCACTGGGATAACTCTTTCGTGCTTTCGTCATCCCCAGTGTAATGTACGAAAGTGCTTGCCTTGTACAGCCTTATCTCAATCAAAGTGCATGACAGGCTCTAGGATTTCCCACAACGGCTGCCGATTTGGAGAAACTCACCTTTTGAGCCATGACGGTTGAATGTTGGTCGCGTAAATGCCCATAAACTTTCATTGCTAAGGCTCCGCCGTCACGGTGTCCAAGCCAGCGGGATACGGTCGGAATGTCCACACCGCTTTCAATGGAAATTGTCGCGAATAAATGACGCAAGCTGTGGTGCGTTATGCGTGGAATGCCAACTTGTTTGCAAGCTTTGTCGAGGCTTCGCTGGCATTCGCGGATTTTCATTACTGGCGTTTCCGGCGCTTCCTCCCTTTGCTCTGCACGCAATCGTTCCAGCAAAGTTCGCATTTCGTCAATCATCGGCACTCGCCGAACTTCGCCGTTTTTTGTAATACGCAAAAGTATTTCACCGCGCTCAAAATCGCAGTCCCCCCACGTGATGTTTGCCGCTTCGTTTTTTCGGAAACCGCCGAAAGCAAGAAAGCGGACAAAATCAGCGGCAAGATAACAGGCTTTCACTTTGCTGTTTTCAATCGCCGAAACCAGTTCAATAAACTTTCCCGGCTCGGGCAGTGTGGGGGCTTTCAGTCTAATGGCACTTCGGCTGATTGCCATTCCCGGATTCTCGTAACGAGCGCCCGCCTCGCACGCGATTTTCAAAACTTGGCGCAAAACGCTAATGGTATTATTGAAGGCACTTGCGCTTGATTGCTTCCGATATTTTGCTGCCCATTCAACACAATCGGTCTTGTTAATCTTGGCAACGTCCAAATCTTTAAGGCCCGGCCAGGATTTGAGCAGAGCGTTCACCCGCTCCTTGTAATAGTCTTTGGAGCGGGGTTTGAGCCTGTAATTCTCATCCAAACGATTTAGGAAAATTTGCAGGGCATCGGCGAACTTCATTTTTCCGCGAGCTTCCGCCTTTAGCCCTTCGGCTTTCGCCCGCTCCTGCTTCATAAAATCCACAAGGCGAAGTTCGGCAACACTTACCCGGTCGGTTTTGAGAGTTCTTTGAATCAGCTTGCCTCCCGCGCGGAACCTCGCGTAGATTTTGCCTGATGGAATGTAACGGACAAGATATGGCTTTATTTTCGCCCAACTTGGCTGGCGTTCGCTCTCATTCATGCGGCCAGTATGTAAAAGGCGTGTTAAAGTGTCAATACTTGTTTGTCATATTAGACGTAAGTTGTTGCAAATAAACGAGTGGAAGGGTGGCTGAGTGGTTAAAGGCACCTGACTCGAAATCAGGCGTTGGGGTAACCCAACCGGGGGTTCGAATCCCTCCCCTTCCGCCAATTGGTTATCAAGCACTTGCATCTACAGTGTGCCCTGTTGCCTCAGGGCTCCACGCACACAAAAACTAGGATTTTCTGGTGTGCGATGTCCCGGCGTTTTTCCCTGGAAACGGGCAGCGCCAAGTTCGCTTTACAAACCGGCAAGGAAAAGAGGTCTTGGCGTCTCGTCCGAACGCGGTTCCGGCGGCAAGGCGGAAAGACGAATCCCGGGATTGCGTTGCGCAAAGAAGTCGCAACTCCACTGGTCTTGGAAAAGGATGACCGGTTTGCCGGCGGCATTCGACGCGTGGCGCGCGCCGGTTGGAAGCAGTGAATCGTCGGGGGGAATTGCAGCCGGCGAAATCACCCAGCGCAGGATTTTCCAGGAAGAATGTTCCAGGCGCGACTCGGCGCCGTATTCGGTTTGCAGGCGGTATTGGACGACTTCGAATTGCAGCGGGCCGACCGCACCCAGCAAAGGAACGCGCCGGGCGGCGTCCGTGAGCAGGAACGACTGGACAACGCCTTCCTGGAGCAGTTGTTCCAGGCCTTCGCGGAAGCGCTTGAACTGGGCGGTGCTGGAGCTTTGCAGCCAAGCGAAGCATTCGGGGGTGAACCGGGGGATCTCCTGGTAAACCAGCAGGGGATCTTCCGCAAGGGTGTCGCCGATGCGAAAATCGCTGTGACCCACCAGGCCCACGACGTCACCGGGAAAAGCTTCGTCGAGCGTTTCGCGATCGCGGCCGAAGAGTTTATGTGAACTGGAGAGCCGCAGCTTCCGGCCGGTGCGGGTATGCACGACGTTCATGTCGCGTTCGAACCTGCCTGAGCAGATACGCACGAAGGCGAGGCGGTCGCGGTGCTTCGGGTCCATGTTCGCTTGGATTTTAAAAATGAACCCGGAGAAACCCGGGTCGTGAGGCTGGATGGTGCGGCCATTGACGGAACGGGCGAGCGGCGCCGGCGCGAGGTCGAGAAATGCGTCGAGCAGCAGTTGAACGCCGAAATTGTTTACGGCGCTGCCGAAGAATACGGGCGTCAATTGGCCGGCGAGAACTGCCTTATGGTCAAAGGCGGCGCCGGCGCCGTCCAGCATGGCCAACTCGTCCACGGTTCGGGCATAAGCTTCGGGAGCCATCTCCGCCCGGACGGCGGGATCCGCAAGGCCGTGAACCGAGACCGGGGCGCGATATTCGCCGCCCGGAACGCGCTCGAAAAAGTGGACCAGGTTTTCCTGGCGGTCAAACACCCCGCGGAAATCCGGGCCGTTTCCCAGGGGCCAGTTCACGGGAAACGCGGCGATGCCCAGCACACGTTCCAATTCATCGAGCAGGGTCAGCGGCTCCTGCGCCGGTCGATCCAGCTTGTTCATGAATGTGAAGATCGGGATGCCGCGCTGGCGGCAGACCTCGAACAGCTTGCGAGTCTGGGTTTCGATGCCTTTGCCCGCGTCGATGACCATCACCGCAGCGTCCACGGCGGTCAGCACCCGGTAGGTGTCCTCGGAGAAATCCTTATGGCCGGGGGTGTCGAGCAGGTTGACGCAATAGTTCCGATACTCGAATTGGAGCACGGTTGAGCTGATGGAAATGCCGCGCTGGCGTTCCAGTTCCATCCAATCGGAAGTGGTGGCGCGCTGGTTTTTGCGCGCGGTGACCGACCCGGCCAGTTGCACGGCCCCGCCGTAAAGAAGGAACTTCTCAGTCAACGTGGTCTTGCCGGCGTCCGGGTGCGAGATGATCGCAAAAGTCCGGCGGCGGGGGATTTCATGTTCGATATTTAGCATGGTTTGGGAGAAATGGTTGCGACAGCGCTGTCCTTAGCCGGTTCTGCGAAGACGGTGCTTGGAGGAAACGCGCAGAGGAAAGCGGCTGGCAGACCTGCGGCGGCCGGCATTCCGGCGACGCAGATGAGCGGCGGTTCTAGGGCGGAATAATGGGAAGGCAAGGCAAGAGCGCGCGGCCCGCACCGGAAAAATTGCTGCTGCCAGAAAATTGCATCGGACCCTACTCTATCCGCAAGGGTGCCCGGTGTAAAGGAAAGCGTGGCGCTGCCCCCAGGGCCCAAGGCCCGGTCAATACCAGCCTGGGGCATCGCCCCAGGAATTCGGCCAATCACCAAACCCGGAGCGCCAACGGCGCGATTCAGCATGTCCAATGATACCTCCGTGCGCGCCGTTGGTGGGTGGGGCGCACGCCGCGTTGTGGCTGGCGCCCGCTCCAGCAGCCCAGGTAAACGCGAAGCGTCTTGGACTGCGGCAGTCCCCTGCCGCTCTCGGGTTGTTGGGTGTTTGAGCGGTTCGTTGGCCCTCAGGTTTGGAATAGCACCGCGCCACTGGCGGCGAGCGGAAGCTCGTGCCGGCTTGTCAGTATGGCCAGGCTATGCGGCAGAGGTTTTGTAGCCGTGCGCTTTGGCGGGCCATACCAGGATGAAGAGGAGGGTGCCGATGGCGGCGCAGGCGACCAGGAAAAGCAGACCCGCATCCCAGCCGTAGTGATGAACCAGGTATCCCATTCCCCAGCCTGATAAAACGGTGCTGGCGTATCCAAAGATGCTGGTAAGGCCCACAGCCGTGGCGGCGGCGCGTTTGGTCGCAAGGTTCGCGCAGGCGATGGCCAGCAGGCATTGCGGACCGTACACAAAGAAACCGGTGGCACAAAGCAAGCCGGTGATGACCAGTTCGGACTGGGTATGAATTTTCCAGAACAAAAAAACCGAAACCCCGGCGAGCGCCATATAGGCCACGCAAGTCCGGGCCGTGCGTCCGCCGAGATACCTGTCCGACAGCCAGCCGCCGAGCATCGCGCCCATGAATCCACAAGCCTCGAATCCGGAGATCATCCCCGCGGCGTGCATGATTTTAATGTGCTTCGCCTCCATGAGCATGGTTGCGCCCCAGTCAAAAACGGCATAGCGGATGGTGTAAACGAAGAAGTTCGCCGCGGAGAGGATCCAGATGTACCGGTTGCGGAACACATGCTCGCGGACGAAAGCTTTGAAGTCTTCCCCGTGGCTTTGATCCCCGGCTTCCGAATGAGTGCCTTCGACTTCAGGCAATCCCACCGAAGGGGGTGTGTCCGGCATCATGAACCAGATGACAACGGCCGCAGCGAGGGCGATGGCCGCCGGGACGAAAAAGCAGAGCCGCCAGTTGATTGGAGCCAGGACGCCGCAGAGCAGGACGATGAAAATGCTGCCGAGGTTGTGAGACGAGTTCCAGATGGAGAATTTGGTGGCGAGTTGAGTCGGTGGAAACCAATTTGCGAGCAGCCGCGCGCAGGGCGGGAAACCCATGCCCTGGAACCAGCCGTTCAACATCCAGAGGATGCCGAAGGCCAAAACCGTCGCGCTGAGGCCGAATGAAATGTTGAGAAGCGCGGACGCAATCAAAGCCACCGACATGAAAACGGCGGCATTGGCGCGGTCGGCGAGGAAGCCGTTGAAGAATTTGGAGATGCCGTACAGGACGCCGTGGAGGGTCAGGAAAAGACCGAGGCTCTCTTTCGTGATGCCGAGATCCTGGCCCATGAACGGCATGGCGATGCCGAGGTTCTTGCGCACGAAATAGAAGGTGGCATAGCCGGCCGTCGAGAAGAACAGCACGCGGATCTGCCAAAGCTTGTACTTTCTCGCAATTGCGGCCGGGTCGGTCAGAGTGACTGGAAGGGCCGGGGCGGGCTGGAACACGCGCAAAAACCAGGGAACCCTTTGCGACGGAGTTTTGACCCGAGCCACCGCTTCCACTGAGGCGCTTTCACGGGTCGCCGGGATCTGGGACCCCGGCGGTTTATCCCCTGATGGATTCATGTGCCCGGGAATCAAACATTGTTCATTCGCCGATTGAAAGAAGAAGTTTGCGCCGTGCGATCAGAGAGTTCGGCCGTCATGAAAGACAACCCTTTCCAGGAAAAGCAATAGTGCGGATGGCCTTTCAGTATAGTTTAAAAAAACTTTAAAAAATTGGCATGGCCGGAAATTTGTGTTATAGTAAAGGCGTTGTCGGCAAAAACCGGCAGACAGGATTCAATTCAACTAAAACGCAAGTTAACCAAACGGTGTGGAACTTCGTTCGGGGCGGTCTTTGAATGGGTTCCTAGAACGGGCCAAACTAACTATGAAATTAACAACTAAACTTACGATGGTATTGTGCGGACTCAGCGCCATTTACTGGTCAGGCTGTACCGCCGTCGAGGAACGCCAGGTAACTGCTCGCTCCTCGCAATATGATTACAGTGACGCGGCTTCCAAACCCTCCAGCGTGGATATGAAGGATGCGAATTTTGACACCTTCGGCCGCCGATGGGGCGCCGCGGAACCTGCTCCGGCTCCCAAGCCCGCGCCCGCGCCGGCGCCAGTTGTGAAAATGGGCTGCAGCGAAGCTACCTGGGGCCCAATCCACATGACCAAAGTCATGCCCGCCGAAGCGTCTTTGGGCAGCGAATTCATGGCCGAACTTCACGCATCGGCCATGGCTTGCGTGGCCAATGCGGTTATCCGGGACACGGTGCCCGCTGGCGCGAGTTTCGTGCGCAGCGAACCTGCGGCAGTGGTGGAAGGCGACCAATTAATGTGGAAGCTGGGCAACCTGGACTCTGGCGAGGCCCGAAGCATCAAGATCTGGTTCCGGGCTGACAAGGAAGGCACGCTGGTAAACTGCGCTTCCGTTTCGGCTGATCCGCGCGTTTGCGCGGCGACGGTCGTGGGCAAGCCGATGCTGAGCATCAGCAAGACGGGCCCGGCGGCAGTGAAGCTTGGAGAAAGCGCGGCCTATACGGTTGTGGTACAGAACAGCGGTTCGGCAGTGGCCAGGGGAGTAGTCGTGACCGACATGGTGCCGGATGGTTTGAGTTCTGCGGATGGGCAGAAGCAATTGGTGTTCAATGTGGGCGACCTGGCCCCGGGCCAATCCAAGACAATCCCCGTTACGCTGCGGGCGGACAAACGCGGCCATTTCTGCAACAAGGTGGCTGCGAGTTCGAGCAATGCGGGCAAAGTTGACGCGCAGGCCTGCACGGATGTGTTCAAGGACATGCTGAACATCGAGAAAGTGACGACGGACAAGATGCTGCTCATCGGCAAGGTGGCCGGCTACACGATCAAAGTGACCAACCCGGGGGATCGGAAGCAGACGGGCGTGGTGGTGACGGACACGGCGGCGGCAGGCACGACGATTGAGGAAGCGCCGGGCGCGACGATCAACGGCAACGTGGCGACGTGGAACGTGGGCGATGTGGATGTGGGCGCGGCGAAGACCTTCACGGTGCAGGTGAAGTCGCGGCAGGTGGGCAACTTCTGCGATGTGGCGAATGTGGCGAGCGCGCAGGGCGCGAGCAATTCGGCGCAGGATTGCAGCACCTGGGAAGGTGTGACGGGAGTGTTGCTCGAGATGATCGATGACCCTGACCCGATACCCGTTGGTGATGTGAGCAAGTATACGATTCGCGTGACCAACCAGGGCACAACGCGGGCAATTGAGACCTTGAACATAGTGGCCGTGGTTCCGCCCGAGCTGCAGTTGGTGCCCGGCACCATCTCGGATGGCGGGACGATCAGCGGGAGCAAGATCACTTGGCCGACAGTGGCAAGCCTGGCTCCGAAAGCAGTTGTGACGCACACCTATCAGGCCAAAGGCGTGAAAGCGGGCGACGCGCGTTCGATGGTGCAAATCACAACCAGTTCGCGGCAGAACCCGATTGAGAAATTCGAAAGCACGACGGTTTACTAAACCGTCTTAATACCTTCAAGGCCGCCAGCAATGCTGGCGGCCTTTTTCGCATTGTACGCCTGTGCCAGGAGCGCAATCGGCCTGATGCGAAAGAGGGGGAGGGGCGCTTTCAACGTTGCAATCCACAATGGGCGGTGCGCACCCGGACAGCCGTTGATGAAAAGGCTACAGGAGCGCCGGCTGGTTTTTTCCGCCGGGTTTCAGCCCGAGCTTGTTATAACTCGACTCAGTGGCAACGCGGCCTTGCGGCGTACGCTTGAGGTAACCCTCCATGATGAGGTAAGGTTCATAAACTTCCTCCAGCGTGTCAGGCTCTTCGCCAACGGCTACTGACAGCGAACTCAGGCCCACAGGTCCGCCGCCAAATTTCACGATTACGGTTTCGAGGATGCGCTTGTCCATTTCGTCGAGGCCATTTTCGTCGATTTCGAGCATCGCCAGCGCTTTGTCGGCAATGTCGGCCGTGATGCGTCCTTCATGCCGCACCTGGGCATAGTCACGAACACGGCGGAGGAGGTTGTTGGAAATGCGCGGCGTGCCGCGGCTGCGCCGGGCGATTTCCCGTGCGCCTTTCTCCTCGATCTCCACGTTCAACAGCCGGGCCGAGCGGACAATGATTTGCTGGAGCTGGTCGGCCTGATAATAATCCAGGCGCTCGCGAATCGGGAAACGAGTCAGCAAGGGAGCCGTCAACAGGCCGCTCCGGGTCGTTGCGCCGATAAGCGTGAAGCGGGGCAGGTTCAGGCGCACGCTGCGGGCGTTGGGTCCCTGGTCGATAATGATATCGAGTTTGAAATCCTCCATCGCCGGGTAAAGGTATTCCTCGATGGTTTTCTGAAGGCGGTGGATTTCATCAATGAACAGGACGTCGCCCTCCTCGAGATTCGTCAACAGTCCTGCGAGGTCGCCTGCTTTCTCGATGGTTGGACCGCTGGTGCTCTTGAGATTGGCTCCCATGGCCTTGGCCAGGATGTGAGCGAGCGTGGTTTTGCCGAGGCCGGGCGGGCCGCTCAGCAGGACGTGGTCGATGGCTTCATGGCGTTGTTTGGCGGCGGCGACGGTGATTTCGAGCCGTTCTTTGACCTTGGCCTGGCCGGTGAACTCGGAAAACAGGGAGGGGCGCAGCGTCATTTCCAGCGCGGCATCCGGCTTCGCCAAAACCTCGGAAATCTTCTGTTCAGGCATTGATTAAAGAATGGGCAAAGAACGGGCGGGAGCAAGGGAAAAGTCCGGCAGCAGGTCTTGCGGGGCGGATTTCCCGGTTCCGCGGGATTCGGCCCGGTGAGTTTTACCGGAAGGGATGCCCTGCGTGTTGCCCCCAAAAAAAGTGTTGGCGTAAACCAGCCCGTTTTTGCCATATTTGCCGCACTTAAACTTATGAAAGACATCAGATACCGGTTTTGGTTAATCCTCTTATCGCTATTAGTGCCGGCTGCAACCGGCGTTTACGCCAGCGAGGCGGACATTCACATTCCCTCGCTGGAAACAGTGAGGTTCGCCGGGTTAAACGGCATTAGCGGCGTGTCGCTGATGTATTTCGGCATTCTGATGTGCGCCATCGGCGCAATTTTCGGCCTGGTGCAATACAAGCAGACCAAAGCGCTCCCGGTGCATGAGAGCATGGCCAGGGTGTCCCACACCATCTGGGAGACCTGCAAAACCTACTTGTTCACGCAGGGCAAATTCCTGGCGATCCTCTGGCTGCTGATCGCCGCGTGCATGATCTATTATTTCAAGGTCCTGCAAGGCAACTCGCTGCCCCATGTGGTCGTTATCCTGCTCGCGTCGGTCCTGGGCATACTGGGTTCCTATGGCGTGGCTTGGTTCGGCATCCGGATCAACACTGTCTCCAATTCCCGCACCGCTTTCTCTGCCCTGAAAGGCAACCCGCTGGCGACGCTCGGCATCCCTCTCCGCTCCGGCATGAGCGTCGGCTTGCTGCTGGTCTGCGTGGAATTGTTCTTCATGATTTGCATTCTCGTCTTCCTTCCGCGGGAACTGGTCGGGCCCTGTTTCATCGGATTTGCCATCGGTGAATCGCTCGGCGCCAGCGCGCTCCGCATCTGCGGCGGGATTTTCACCAAGATC
>CAIQQM010000197.1 GCA_903873945.1 uncultured Verrucomicrobiota bacterium | reverse complement strand
TACGGCGCGCAAAATGCCCACTCTTCCTCGCTGACATCACTGGGATAACTCTTTCGTGCTTTCGTCATCCCCAGTGTAATGTACGAAAGTGCTTGCCTTGTACAGCCTTATCTCAATCAAAGTGCATGACAGGCTCTAGGGCAGAAGGAAGTAACCGAGAAGAACGAGGAACTGCTTCAGCTCTATAAGGCCCGCCAGCCATTCCATGAAAGCCCTTGAGGGCCTAAGGCTGAAGGCTGAAGTTTGTGGAATAGGGGACATGTCAGATTTCTCCCTTGAAGGACTTGTCCAAGATGGAACGAAGGAGGGTGGAGCGAAAAAGATGAAGGATAAAGGGAAAGGCCGTTGCTCATAGTTCACCCTTGAAAGCTTTGTCCAGAATTGCTGGCAGCAGCGCGTCTAGTTCAGTCTTTTGGCGGCGGTGAAGGACACCGGGGGACTTGCCAAGAAGCTGCTTTTCCTGGCAAATAGCTGCCGATGGCTGCACTTCATTGCTTTGGAAGCGAAGCCGTCCGGAAGTGCAATATGTCCTATATTTAGAGGGTATTTTGAAGATTCCCCAATGAAAGGGAGTGGTGGGTTGGGCGGGACTTGAACCCGCGACCAACGGCTTAAAAGGCCGCTGCTCTACCAACTGAGCTACCAACCCACAGCGCACGGCTGAAAAGAAGCCTTTTCCGTTTATCCAGCCGCGGGACCGAGCCGGCGCGGAGAACGCCGGCCAAATCAAAAGCGTCGCGGAAGCTAAACGAGGGAACGGCAGGGCGCAAGATTTTTCACAACCGCCGCGGCGCGCAGCCGTCTTCACTGCCAAACGCCCAATTCCCGAAGCTGGCGCGCAACCAACACGGCCCAGTTACGGTTTGCCGCCGGACTGGCCGGGCTGGGGTGCAGAATGCGGCCGATGACTACCGGGCCGTCCGGAAAAACCTGCCGAGCACGCCCGGCCGTGAATGCGCCTATTCCAATCAGCCATTCGGGGCGAAGAATCCCGACGACGGCACGTAAATGCCTGTCGCAAGCCGAGAACAGGGCCGCCTTTTCAGACGGGCCGAGCTTGTCCGGAGTGCGATTGCGACCACTGCGCTCCAGGAACGCAAGCGGGCAATAGTTCATAACGATGTGTTCGGCAAAAAACGTCTCCGGCCCGCCGAATCGTTCGGCAAAAAGCCCCCACAGACGACTGCCGCTCACTTCGGAACGAGAACAGGCGAAGCCGGAAACCGGACGACGCGGATGCTCCCGAACCGGTTTGCCGACAGGAAATTCAAGGCCGAGCCAGTCACGCACGGCCCCAACTTCTCCAAACGGCACGCCCGTTTGCGCCATGCCAAAGGGGCCGGGGTTCATTCCCAAAAAGACAACCCGTTTCGGCGCGGCACAAAACTTTCGCAGATAGGCCTCGTACGGCACCCAGGCATAGGTTAGCGGGTTATAAACATGCGTAACTGGCGGGCCGAATCGCAGCTTGCCAACTTCCGTCCGCAGCCGCCTGGCGGCGTTGATAAGCCGGGCGCTGATTCCGACGTTCGACGATCGTCCGGTCATAATCAGAAAATATTGTGGCTCACAGCGCGGGTCGAAACCGCCATCAGACAAACTCCAAGTCTTGCTGCTCCATTGCAACCAACCCCGAACAGACGGGTGGAGGCGACAGAACCAAAGGGAAGCTAAGGCGCGGGGCGGCGCTCGGGATGGGGGGCCTCACCCTCGCGAGGCCGCTGCAATTGACGCAGGGCGCGGCGCATGGACTCAATCTCCCGCTCGTCGGCATTTTTCTGCCGCTCCGCAAATTCCAGCGTTTCCAGGACTTCTTCCATATCATCGAGGGTCTCCTTGAGGGTCTGGATGATCCGGTTGACCTCTTCGATGGCTTTCTGAACCCCGGCAGGCGACGACGCCCGCGGCTGGCGAACCGGCAGAGGGGGAGCAACCGCCTGGCGCGAAGCCGGTTCCGCGCCGGCTTGAAGCGGTTCCAACGCCACGTCACCGCCCGGTTCCTTTTGCGGCAGCCGTTCCTGCCGCGGGGATTGCCCCGCCGCCGCAAGCGGCCCAAGAGGGCGACGACCACGTCCACGGTACCCGCGACCAGGAGGGCGCCGGCTTCCCCGCACCGGTTGAGAAATCTCCGAACCCGCAGACCGTTCGGGTCCGATGCCTGGTTTTTCGTCGGGAGTCATGTCTTCCCTCAAAGTGCCCTGAACCGCACCAAATGCAATGGGAATTGTGCGCCGGGGCGCTCTGCCCGAGAACGGCCTGAGAGAAATTGGTTGGACGCCACGCCGTGGTTCCTTCAAATTTGCGGCACCATGAACGGGATTGATCAACTCCGGCGCAGATTAAGCCGGGCGGTAGTTTTTGGATTTGCGGGCTGGTTCGCGCTGAACCCTGCGCCCGCACAGCAAACCAATGCCTTACGCTTTCCCGCGCCGCGCAGACCCAACCTCGTGATCATTCTTGCCGATGGCCTCGGTTATGGCGATCTCGGGTGCTACGGCCAAACAAGAATAAAGACGCCGAATATCGACAGGATGGCGGCGGAAGGCATGCGCTTCACCAGTTTCTACGCAGGCAGCACCGCATTCACACGCTCGCTCCACACGCTGATGACCGGATTGCATACAGGACACGCGTTGGCGCTGAGCAATAACACGCCCACACTCCAGCCGGATGACCTGACCCTGGCCGAGGTCCTCCACCGGGCCGGCTACCACACGGCTTTGGTCGGCCAATGGGGACTGGGCGGTGAGAACACAACCGGGGCACCCCAAAGGAAAGGGTTTGACGAGTTTGTCGGCTTCCTGGACCAAGCCCGTGCGCAGGATTATTACGCCGATCACCTCGACCGCTACGACCCAAAGTACCCGCGGGAAAACCGCGATGCTCTCCCTGAAAACCAGGGTGGCAACAAGGGACTTTACATACCCGATTTGTTTGCCACGGCCGCTTTGAATTTTGTTCGCAATAACAAGCCCGACGAATTCAACCGTCACCGCTCATTTTTCCTCTGCCTCGCCTGCACGACCCTGCAGGCAAACGCCGAAGAAATCTCCCGCTCCGGGAACGGCATGGTTGTTCCCAGTGACGAGCCTTATTCGAATGAACCGTGGCCGCAGGCCGAGAAAAACAAGGCGGCAATGATCACACGAATGGACACGGACATCGGCCGTCTCATGGACAAGATCAAGGAGCTGAAAATCGACGACAACACGATCATTATTTTCACGAGCAACAACGGTCCACAAAAGGGGGGCGGCGTGGACCCAGGATTCTTTTTAAGCTCCGGCCCGTTGCGCGGTTCCAAAGGTGACCTCAATGAAGGAGGCATTCGCGTGCCGATGATTGTTCGCTGGCCGGCAAAGATCAAACCCGGCGGGGTAGCCGGTCAAGCCTGGGCATTTTGGGATGTCCTCCCCACCGCGGCCGAAATCGCCGGCCTCACTCCTCCGGAAAAGTCCGACGGCATCTCCCTGCTCCCAACCCTGCTCGGCCAAACCCAAACCAACCATCACGCTTTTTTATATTGGGAGTCTCAGGACCCTCGCAGGCAACAGGCCGTTCGCATGGGAGATTGGAAGGGCGTGCGTTCTGAACCCGGAAAACCGCTGGAGCTGTACAACCTGAAAACTGATCCCGGCGAGAAACAGAATGTGGCGGAGCAGAATCCCCTGATTGTGGCGGAAATTGAGGAGTGCCTTAAGACGGGAAAATAGCCATGTTACATAATCCTTGCTTTGTACGCGGATATTGGCACGTTGCCGCCGCACTTTGGCGCTCGTCGATTTCTTTAGTTTCCGCACCAGCGTCACAGGCTGTCTCCTGACACTGGCGCAGAGTACATGAGCAACGAAGAACCCATCGAAATTGAAGGAACGGTTTCGTCGGTGTTACCCGGCACGATGTTCCGCGTAAAACTGGATAACCAGCACGAGATTCTGGCGCATCTTTCAGGCAAGATGCGCAAGCATTTTGTCCGGCTCACTGTAGGGGACCGCGTGAGGCTGGAGATGTCGCCCTATGACTTAAGCAAGGCGCGGATCACGTACCGATTGCGTTGATGCCGCCTACCGCTTTACGGCGCCAGGACAGCAGTTGGCCGGGTGCCTGTAACTGCCGCTATTCCGCGAGGCTACGGCTGAGCTCGATTCACCGGGTTCACACGCTCATTGTTTCCAGGAAACCTTCCAACTTGCTCTTGCGCGTAGGGTGACGCAGTTTCCGGAGGGCTTTGGCTTCAATCTGGCGGATTCGTTCGCGGGTAACATTGTACTGCTGACCGACCTCCTCCAGCGTGCGCGAGAAACCGTCGGACAATCCGTAACGCAGTTCCAGGATTCTCCTCTCGCGGTCGCTCAAGCCGTGCAGCACCTCGCCCAGCCTGCCTTTAAGCAGATTAAAACTTGTAACGTCGCTGGGATCCTCCGCCGCTTTATCCTCGATCAGATCCCCGAAGAGAGTCTCGTCGGTTTCCCCGACCAGAGACTGCATGGAGATGGGCTGCTGCGCCATTTTCAAGACTGCCCGGACACGTTCCATCGGCATTTCCATCGCGTCAGCCAGCTCGTCCGGCGTGGCATCGTGCCCGAGTTCCTGCATGAGCTGCTTTTGCGTGCGCCATAATTTGTTGATGATCTCGATCATGTGCACGGGGATGCGAATGGTGCGGGCCTGATCCGCAATGCAACGCGTAATGGCCTGGCGTATCCACCACGTCGCGTAAGTGGAAAATTTGTAACCGCGCTGGTATTCGAACTTCTCGACCCCTTTCATCAGCCCCATGTTTCCCTCCTGGATCAAATCAAGGAAGGACTGCCCGCGATTGGTGTATTTTTTGGCAATGGAAATCACCAGACGCAAATTGGCCTCGACCATGTGCGTCTTAGCCTCATGCGCCCTGGCCATGGCACGGTTCAATTGCGCGCAGGTCTGGAGATAATCGGCGCAGGACGCGCGCACAAATCTTTCGAGAGTCCTGATTTTATCCTTCTCCGCCTGGATGATCGCGTCCTGCGCGGCGGATTTGCACTGCGTTTCGCAATCCTGAATTACCCGCAGACTGGCCTGGATCTTGTCACGAATGTTTTCAGCAACCAGCGTCATTTCATCAATGACCCGTTGTTTGTAGCAAAAGCGCGGGAATGCGGCCTGAAGTTTTTTATCGAGTCGTTTGAAGCGGGAAAACAACCGTGACTTCCGCACGCGGTTTGTCGCTTTCTGCCATTCGGCAAACTTGTCGTCCACCAACTGGTCCATGGCGCCCACCTTCCCGACCAGTCGCCGCAGGTTCTTCAGATGCCTGTCCCGATTATCGACCAACTTGTCCACGACCACACGGTCAAAGCGTTCCCGGGGCGGCGCCGCAATCAACTTCTCCGCCAAGGCCAGGTGCTCTTTGCCGGCAAAGCCAAAGCTGTAAGTAATGCGGCGCGTTTCGTTTGCCGCCTCTTCAATCCGTTTGCAAATCTCAACCTCCTGCTGGCGCGTCAACAACGGCACCCTGCCCATCTGGCGCAAATACATTCGAACAGGGTCATCGAGGATATCGAACCGGCCCGTTTCTTCCTCCTCCACCCCATCGGGGTGCCGCACGCGGTCCACGTCGGCGGGATCGATGATATCTATCTCGAGGCTCCGCAGTTTGGTGAGCACATGGTCGAGATCGTCAGACGTGGCAACATCGCCGGGAAGGGCATCATTGACCTCGTCATAAGTCAAATGTCCCTGTTCTTTCGCCAAACGCAGCAGGTCTTTAACTTTCTCCGTTAAATCCAACCCCGTCTGGCTTGTGATTTGGCCCAATGACTGCTGGGCGTCCACCAGCGAATTATTCCCGAGCAAAAGCCGCGCACTCCCCGACCGGCCAGGCCGGCTTGGACGCGCGAGGCCCCTGTCACCCTGCCGGGCAGGCGAGGCCTCTGGCATCCTGACCGGAGGACGAGACTGCTTCCCGGCTTTCCGAACTGATGGTTTGGGTTTTGCTTTCCGCATATTTTCGCGGCGCTAACTTTATTCAGGCCATGCCCGGGGTACACCGGAAACAAATGAACTGCGGCATGTTACTGCTGAACATACAGGTTTCCCAAGTTACTCCAAAAGAATAAGCAGGAAAGGAATTTCATCCGGGCCACAAACCGACTATGGTTGGCCGCCGTTATGACAAGCAATGGAATTCCATCGGATTCTTCAAAAGAACCGTCCTTGCGCGCATCCGACCCCTACGCGGTTGTGCGCAACCGGGATTTCCTGCTCTACCTTGTCGGGCGGCTTATCTCCTCTTTCGGGCAGCAAATGCTCACGGTGGCGGTCGGCTGGGAACTGTACGAGCGCACACATTCGGCGCTTGCTTTGGGCCTGGTCGGGTTGACCCAAATGGTGCCGATGGTGATTTTCACCCTGCCGGCGGGTCACGTTGCTGACAACTACGATCGCAAACGCATCATCGTGCTGATGAACCTGCTCGCTGCCTGCGCCAGCCTTGGTTTGGCGCTGGTTTCCGTGCTTCATGCGGAAGTCTTTTGGTTTTATCTTTGCCTTTTTACCGCGGGCACCGCTCGCACTTTTCTCTGGCCGGCCAGTTCCGCCTTTTTGCCCCTCCTGGTCGAACGTCAGCAGTTCTCCAAGGCAGTAACCTGGAATAGCGGCTGTTTCCAGCTCTCCTCCGTGGCCGGACCTGCGGCCGGCGGCATCCTGATCGCCTTGACGCACCATGCGGCGCCGGTCTATGCCATCAATGCCACCGCTGCCCTGCTCTGCCTGATTCTTCTCTGCTTCGTCCGCCGCCGTCATTCGGTAGCCCTGAAGGAGAAGATAACAATAGCCAGCCTGGTTGCCGGGTTCGAATTTGTTTGGCGCACCCAGGTCATCCTGGGAACAATCACTTTGGACATGTTCGCGGTTCTGCTCGGTGGCGCGACGGCGCTGCTGCCGATTTATGCCAAGGACATTTTACATGTCGGCCCCAGCGGCCTGGGGCTCCTGCAGGCCGCGCTGCCGCTGGGCTCCATGCTCTGCGCGTTGATCCTCGCTCACCGCAAACCCCTCCAGAAAGCGGGGCGGTCGTTGCTTGTGGCCGTAGCCGGATTTGGCATCGCCACCATCGCGTTCGGCTTTTCACATTGCTACTGGTTTTCCTTCCTCATGCTCGCCCTGTGCGGGGCAGCGGACAACATCAGCGTTGTGGTGCGTCACACCCTCGTGCAGATGCTCACGCCGGATGAAAAACGCGGGCGCGTTTCGGCCGTGAACAGCCTGTTCATCGGCACATCAAACGAATTGGGCGGCTTTGAGTCAGGCTCTGTCGCTTACCTGTTCGGGCCGGTTTTCTCGGTCGTTTCCGGCGGGGTCGGCACCATCCTCATTGTGCTGGCGGTGGCTTTCATCTGGCCGGAGATTCGAAAGTACGGACGCCTGGACGCCGGCTGAAGAAACAGGAACCTGGCGGAAGCTGGCGGAACCCATTTATCCATTTCAACCATACGGGTTCCGAGTTCGCCCGCTTTGGTGAAGAACGCTTGCGCCAGCTCACGCCGATGACTACCGCATCGCCGCATAGACTCGATGCACATCATCATGATCATCGAGGGCATTCAGAAACTCCGACACTTCTTTCCGCGCCGCTTCGCTAAGTTCAGGGAAGCTCTTGGCCAAATAGCGAATCTCGGAGGATAGAATACTCCATCCCGCAACTTTCAGCGCCCTGGAGACGTGGTCCAGGTTCCTGATCCCGGTCAGGAAACGCGCTCCCCGCTGGCCCGGCGGAACCTCCTCCGCTTCCAACGGCTCAATCTCCTCCGCGCCGGCTTCGATGGCATCCGCCTCCGCGTCGCGATTGGGGTCCGGGTACGTCGCCTCGACCACCCCGAGATGGTTGAAGAAAAAAGCGACGCTGCCGGGCTGACCCAGCGTCCCGGCCTTGAAGATGTTGCGAATTTCCGGCGCGGTACGATTGCGGCTGTCCGTCAGGCACTCGACAATGACCGGCACTTTATGCGGAGCGAACCCCTCATAGATGACCGTTTCGAAGTTGACCTTCTCGTCGGTCTGCCCGGAGCCCTTCTTAATGGCGCGCTCGATCGTGTCGCGATAAACCGAGGCTTTGCGCGCCTTCTCCACTGCCGCGGCGAGCCGCGGATTCAGGTCCGGGTCCGGTCCGCCCAACTTGGCCGCGACCATGATCTCGCGGACCATCTTGGCAACCATTTGGCCCTTTTTCTGCGCGTTAGCTTCGCGCCCGGCTTGTTTCCATTGTGCGCCCACAGCTTCTATTTTGGGGAATCTTTCACGCAGGTTCAATCGAATTCAAGTGCTCCCTGCAGCGCGCGCAGATTTGCTCCGCATGCAACCCGGAGCAAAGAATTGACTTTCCCTCACCAGCAAGCTTTCTTCCTGCGTCCGTTCTCATTATTCATACACCATGAAAGCTGCTCCCTTATTGTTCGCCCTGGCCGGTCTGGCCGGCGCATTGCCCGGCAGTAGCGCGGCACCGGCCGCCGTGACTGAAACCAACGTCCCCGTCGCGTGCGGCATTGCCGCGCGCATGCTCCGTTATCCGGATGTTTCAGCGACCCAAATCACCTTCGTTTATGCGGGCGATATTTGGGTCGCGCCCAAAAGCGGCGGCTGCGCCGAGCGGCTAAGCTCGCCCAAAGGCGAAGAGACTTTTCCGCGCTTTTCGCCGGATGGCTCGCAACTCGCCTTTAGCGCGGATTACGACGGCAACACGGACATTTATGTCATGCCCGCCGCCGGCGGTTTGCCGAAACGACTAACCTTCCATGGCTCTCCGGACCGGATGCTGGAATGGTACCCCGATGGCAAATCCATCCTTTTTGCAACTTCGCGCACCAGTGAAAAGGACCGGTTTAACCAGCTCTACAAAATTTCGGTGAACGGCGGCCTGCCGGAAAAGTTGCCGGTGCCCTATGGCGAGTTCGGCGCCATCTCGCCGGACGGCAAGACCCTCGCCTACATTCCCATCTCCGTCGATTTCCGCACCTGGAAGCGCTATCGCGGCGGGATGAACCCGGCGATCTGGCTGTTCAACCTGGAGACGTATGCAGCCAAAGACATCACCGGCAACGACGCCGATAATTCCCAACCCATGTGGCACGGCTCGACGCTGTATTTTCTCTCCGACCGCGACAAAAACAAACGCGCGAATATCTGGGCCTACGACACAAAAACCGGGAAATTCCGGCAAGTCACTTTCTTTGAAGAATTTGATGTCCATTTCCCAAGTATTGGGCCGGCCGACATCGTCTTTGAGAACGCTGACCAGCTCTATCTGCTGAATCTCGCAAATGAAAAGTATAGCGAGGTAAAAATCCAGGTGTTGACCGACCGTGCGACCCTTAAGCCCCGCCTCGAAGACGTAACAAAATCCGTTCGCGACCCGGACATTTCACCCTCAGGCAAGCGGGCGGTATTCGAGGCGCGAGGCGACGTGTTCACTGTGCCGGCGGAACACGGGGTGGTGCGCAACCTTACGCGCAGCTCCGGCGTCGCGGAACGCTATCCCACCTGGTCGCCCGACGGGAAATCCATCGCCTACTTCAGCGACCGCTCCGGCGAATATGAACTCACCGTCCGTCCCGCAAACGGCTCGGGCCAGGAACAGATGTTGACGAAACTCGGGCCGGGGTTTCGTTACCGGCCGTCCTGGTCGCCGGACAGCAGGAAACTCGCGTTTATCGACAAGGCGATGCGGGTTTACCTGCACGATCTCGACAAGAAGGAGACAAAGCAAATCGACAAGGAACTTTGGTTGTATGAGGACGCGCTGGGCGACTTCAAGCTGAGCTGGTCAAAAGACAGCCGGTGGCTGGCTTATTCCCATGACCTGGACAACCGGCATACCGCTCTCGCCCTCTACGACACCAAAGAAGGAAAGCAGCACATCGTCACGAGCGGCTATTACGACGATGACAAGCCTGTCTTCGATCCGGACGGCAAGTATTTGTTCTATTGCTCGGGCCGCGATTTCTCGCCGGTTTACAGCGATCTGGATGAGACCTGGATCTATCCGAACTCATTCCGGCTGGTCGCGGTGCCGCTGCGCACGGATGTCGCGTCCCCGTTGGCGCCGCGGAATGACGACGAAGGTGGCAAGGACGAAAAGAAAAAAGACGATTCCAAGCTCAAAGACAAGAAAGACCCAGCCGACAAAGACGAGGCCTGGGATTCTGATGACGAAAACAGCAAATCCGACGAAAAGGACGAGAAGCAGGAAGAGAAACCGCCCAAGCCCGTCGAGATCGACCTTGCGGATTTCGAGCGCCGGGCTGTCGTGCTGCCGCCGACCAACGGGTATTTTGAAGACCTCTCCGCCGTGAGCGGGAAACTGATCTATCGCCAGCTGCCCCGGGCGGGTTTCAGCGACGAGAAAGCCTCGCTGGTCTTCTATGATCTGAAGAAGCGCGAGAACAAAACCATTCTGGAAGATGTCGATGAAGCGCTCCTCGCAGCCAAAGGCGGAAAGATCCTGGTCCGGCGGAAAACGGAGTACGCGATTATCGATCCGAAGGACGGCCAGAAGTTCGAGACGAAACTGCCGCTCAGCGGGCTCGAAACGATGATCGATCCGGCAGCGGAATGGCAGCAGCTATTCACGGATGCGTGGCGCTTCGAGCGCGATTTCTTCTACGATCCGAACATGCACGGCGTGGATTGGAACGCCATGCGGGTTCGCTACGGCGATCTTCTTAAAGACGCTGTGACGCGCTGGGATGTCAACTACGTCATCGGCGAGATGATCGCCGAGTTATGCTCCTCGCACACGTATCGCAGCGGCGGCGACCTTGAAACCGGCCCGGAACGAGGCGTGGGATATCTGGGCGTGGACTATTCTTTCGAGAACGGCGCCTACCGGATCAAAAAAATACTCGATGGCGCGGAATGGGACGCGGAGACGCGTTCGCCCCTGAGACAACCGGGTGTGGCTGTCAAGGAGGGTGACTATCTGCTGGCTGTGAACGGACTGCCCCTCGATGTCGGGCAGGAGCCCTACGCCGCTTTTCAAGGGTTGGCGGACAAGCCGGTGTTTCTCACTGTGAACAGCCAACCCACAAAGGACGGCGCGCGCGAAGTGCTGGTCCAGACGCTCGCCAGCGAGGCGCGGCTGCGGCACCTGGCGTGGATTGAGAAAAATCGCAGGCAGGTGGATGAAGCAACCGGCGGCAAAGTCGGCTACGTGTATGTGCCCGACACCGGCCAAAATGGACAATCGGAGCTGGTCCGGCAATTCCGCGCACAATTCAACAAGGCCGGATTGATCATTGATGAGCGTTTCAACAGCGGCGGGCAAATACCTGACCGGTTCGTGGAACTGCTAGAGCGCAAGACGCTCAACTACTGGGGAGTGCGCGACGGCAAAGACTGGTCGTGGCCGCCCACAGCCTGTTCGGGCCCGAAAGCGATGTTGATCAACGGGTGGAGCGGCTCCGGCGGCGATTGCTTTCCGTTCTATTTCCGCGCTGAGGGCCTGGGGCCCCTGATAGGCACCCGGACGTGGGGCGGACTGATTGGCATCACCGGAACGCCATCGTTGGTTGACGACGGCGGCGTGACAGTGCCAACCTTCGGCATCTATAGCACCAACGGTGAATGGATCATCGAAGACCACGGCGTGGATCCTGACATTACGGTGATCGATGATCCCTCCCTCATGGCAAAGGGCCATGACCCGCAACTGGAACGCGCCATCGATGAAGTCCTCAAGTCGCTCAAGAAGAACCCGCCGCCGGAGGTGAAAAAACCGAAGTACCCGGTGCGTTCGGGGCGGTAAACCCTTAGAGCCCGCTTGAAAATTGGGCGCTAAAAACGGACAGAATGGCCACAATAGCCATAGATGGGAAAAGGGGATTTAGCCACTGATTAAACACGGGCCGAACGTCGGCCTCGCATCAACACGGATCTTTAGCCACAGATGGCACAGATTTCACAGATGAGAACAGAAGCAGCCACGGATTGAGGAAGCACCTCCAGAGGCGGAAAATCTGGTGAGAATTGGATCAAGCTAGCGGCAAGGATGCCTGCCGCTACAAGGTGAGGTCAATTGACCGCCTGAGATTGGCAACCGCACCGTCAGGATGAAGGAAGCGACTCAACCATCGCAGGGAATACTGAAAACCGCGGAGGCGGTGTCTTCGCATCCGGGAGAAACAAGGCTTGCGAGCCAACAAACGCATCGAAACACATCCCGGTGCCAGAGAAAAACCGAGGGCGGACTGAAAAATGGACTTGCAAACCGGTGGAACAGGAAGAAAATCACAAAAGAGGCCTGCGCTGGTTGTGGGCAAGAAACCAAGTGGGAAATATCAGTTATCAGTTGAGAAGGGATAATCTGTGAAATTCACAATTGAGATTGGCGAGGCCGAAAAGCACCGCTTGGAGTATTACTTCAATCAGCTCCTGGGCCGCCTGGTGATCAAGGTCAATGAAAAGGCCATCAAGAAATCACTCCGGCTCATCAATGAACCAATTTTTGAGGTGCATGTATTCACTGTTGGGGAGCGTGAGAAATCGGCCGTTCGGATTGAGAAGGAGCGGAAGCCGCTCATTGGCCAAAAGAGCCGGCTATACGTCAATGACCGGCTAATAAAAGTCTGCGAAGGGATTTAGAAATCAGGCGTCGAGGCAGTCATTGGCGCGCCAAAGCATCAGATGTAATACATCTTTTCCCTCCCGTCGCTTTCATCCAACAACTGCCGGAATGAGACAGCGCTGGCTGTGGTTTCGAGGGTGCGTTGCAGTTCCTGCCAAGCCCGGCGCAACTCCGGCGGACAACCAGAATCACCTGGGGCCGGGGTGTCAAACACCGTCCCGCGCATTGCGCACAGGATATCGTTCAAAGTGATTTGTGAGGGTGGCCGGCCGAGGAAATAGCCGCCGTCTTGGCCGCGAGCGCTGCGAGTGATTCCCTCGGCCTTGAGTTCCGGGAGAATCTGGACCGGGTAATCCGGGGGAACACCACTTAAAGGGTTTCTTTAATCTGGATGCCATGTTAATCCGCCACAGCCCTGGTAGATGTAACGCTTTGAAACGAAGGGTGGTCGAGGCGCCACATGGAGCTCAATCTTGTCAGTGTTTGAGGGTCAACCGTTTTTTCGATTAGAGGGAAAATGATGTGCTCCTCATATTCGAAGTGTATACGGGAATGGCGTATCGCCTCTTTGAGCAACCTCTTGGCCTTGGTCGAGTGCTGAGTGGTGTGTAACTGCACATACTCCACATGAATTTCCTGATGATCCTGAAGACACCTGGCAAATCGGTTCTTAAGTTCCGGAGCGGCGCTTTGAGCCATTAGCAGCAAATCGTCTTCGGCCTTGGAGTGGCGCCGAAGCATATTCTCCAATTTTAGGCCAACTTCCCGGACTTCCGTCACGGTTTGGACCTGAGGCAGTTCCTTTTCGACCTGATCAAAAAGGCCGAAAAACGTTTTGTGTTCTGCCGCTAACGCTGCGGTGATCGGAATCATTGCAGTTACGGTCGCAGATAAAGCGGAAACTGCAACTGGTCGATTGGAACTTATATCAATCGCCCGGGAAGTAATCACCTTCCACGATCGCAGACGCATGGGGTGCGGGAAAGTAATCGCCATCAACGACCCCCGGCCCGGGTTCAGGAGCTGCGGCGCGGGTTTGGCTGGCGGCCGGCTCAGGCTTTGCCTTGGACACGAGACAGTAATGTCCGTGCTCATTGCTCTCCACGAGGCCGGAATCGACAAGGGATGACATGAGTCCCCTGGCCCAATGGGGCGATCGTTCGAATCTCTGCCGACCGCCGGCTCGACGGCAGATCTCGCCTATCGAGACAAATTTGCCGGGAGCGGTCTTGAGGTAGGCCAGGACTTCCAACGCTTCAGCACTCAGTATCATTCGAACAAAGTCTTTCTGAAGGAAGAAGCAAGGGCGGTGCCAGATCCCCGGGGGAAAGCCGATTGGAAACGGGGCCATCAACAAACTGGCGGTTGTGCCGCCTAAGTTCTAGACTCCAAGCTGTGTTAACGTTGTCGGGCATCAGCAAAGCATACGGCGGGCGAATCTTATTCGCTGACGCCACGTTGCAGGTAAACCGCCGGGACCGGATCGGGCTGGTCGGTCCGAACGGTGCGGGGAAGACCACTCTTTTTTCGATCATCCTGGGCGAGGAATCGGCCGACGAAGGAAAAATCACCTGCGAACGGGGCGTGACGATTGGTTACCTGCCCCAGGAGAACGTGCCTGCAGACGATGAAACCGTGATCGAACTGGCCACGGCTATCACGCCGGAGTACACAAAGCTGCGCCGCATCCTCAAGAGATGGGACGCCAACCACCCGGTCGAGGCGTCCCATCCGGAGGAGATTCATGACGATGTGCACGACCGGTTTAACGAACTCGGCGGCTACCGGCTCGAAGCCAAGGCCAAACAGATTCTCGCCGGTTTGAGCTTCCGCGAAAAGGATTTCGAACGCGCGGCGCGTGAAATGAGCGGCGGTTGGGTGATGCGCGCTCACCTGGCGCGTCTGCTCACCCAGGAACCGGACCTGCTGCTGCTGGACGAACCAACGAACCATCTCGATTTGGAAGCGCTGCTGTGGTTCCAGGAGTACCTGAAAAACTATCCGGGAGCGATTCTGGTCATCTCCCACGACCGGGAGTTTCTGAACCAGCTTGTCGGCAACATCATCGAACTCCGCCAGAACAAAATTTTTCGCTACCGGGGCGGCTATGACGATTACCTGGTACAACGCGAGGCGAGCGAACAACAGCTCCTGGCCGCCTACAAGCACCAGGAACGGGAAATCGGACGGTTAATGGAATTCGTGAACCGCTTCCGGGCCAAGAACACAAAAGCGACGCAAGCGCAAAGCAAACTCAAACAAATCGAGCGGATGGACAAAGTGGAAGCGCCCACCGGGGACGACCGCAAGCTCGATTTCCAATTTCCCCAACCGCACCGCAGCGGCCACCGGGTGGTCAAACTCGAAGGCATCCACCATGCGTATGGTGAAAACGTTGTCTATCGCGGGACAAGTTTTCAGGCCGAGCGCGGACAGCGAATTGTGCTGGTGGGTCCGAACGGAGCGGGCAAATCGACTTTGTTGAAAATCCTCGCGGACGTTCTCAAGCCCCAGCAAGGGACGCGCACTTTGGGTCATAACGTCAAAGCGGGCTACTATTCCCAGTACCGGGTGGACATGCTGCAGCCCGATCGGACGGTGCTCGAGGAAGCATTCGACACACCCCAGCGGCTCACGGAACAGTTTGTCCGCACTCTGCTCGGCTGCTTCCTCTTCACCGGCGACGACGTATTCAAGAAAGTCGAGGTGCTGAGCGGAGGCGAGAAAAGCAGGCTAGCGCTGGTGAAGCTGCTGCTCGACCCGCCGAACCTGCTGCTGATGGACGAGCCGACAACACACCTCGACATGTCGAGCATCGACGCCCTGGCCTACGCGCTGGACCAGTTTGAAGGGACCCTGGTCTTTATCAGTCACGACGTGTATTTCATCCGGGCACTGGCGAATCATGTTGTGCACGTCAATGCCGGACGCCTGACGCACTACCCCGGCGGTTACCAGTATTACCTGGACAAGACCCGGGCCGAGTCCGAGCGGGCCGGGTTGACCGCGGGGATGGATAGCAAGGGCAGGCCTGGCGGAGCTTCAAACCGGAGGAGTAAAATCGGGAACGCCGGGGAAGCCATGCCGGCCGCCTCCAGGAAGGATCAGAAGCGGTTTGAAGCCGAGCAACGCCAGGCAAGGTCACGCGAACGCAGGGCCCAGCAGGAGATCGTAAACCGGCTTGAAACGGAAATCCAGGAACTCGAAATCCGAAAAACTGAAATCATCGCCGAACTCGAGCGGCCGGAGACCTACGAAAAGGCGGGGCATGCGCTGAAGATCAACCGGGAACTGGCCGGCATCCAACACCGCCTTAGCGAGCTGACTCTGGAATGGGAACAGCGGGCCACCCAGCTCGCCGAACTCGAAGCTTTCTGAGATAAACCTACTTGCGCCCGCGGACGGTGTGCCAGAGCGGGAGCAGGCGCATGAACAGGAGATACGACCATGCGTGAGACCCGACTTTATTGCGCAGCACTTTGCGCAGCCGGAAGTGAAGAGGCCGATGCCCGGAATAAACCCGGTACTCGAACCAGTCGAACGCCCGTTGGATTTCAGCCCTGGAAAAGCGGGGAAAGTCCAGCGTGGCCCTCCACCGCTCGGAGGTCGGATTGGCGGCGCCCGCGAGCACGCCCTGTTCCTCGCACTGATCAAACAAGTCGGTTCCAGGATAGGGAAAGAAAATCGAGGTCAACGACCGATCAGGGCAGACGCGGCGATTGATGGCGACCGTTTCCTGGTATTCCGCCGGTGTTTCGCCGGGAATCCCAACGAGGTTGTACACGTTGACCTTCATACCGTGGCGCCGGGCCAGCACTACTGCCCGCAGGAATTCCTCGTTCGAGTAATTCCGGCGCAAAACCTCGGCTCGTAGCCGTTCGCTCCCTGATTCCAGCCCGATCTCAATTGTTCGCACGTTGGCCCGTTCCAGCGCGCCGAAGATTCGCTCGGTGAGCAATTGCCGGGCGACCCGGAAATTGCAGGCGACCGAAATCTTTTGGTCGAGGCCCAAGTTAAAGGCGTGCAACAGGTCAGCCAACTCATCCAGCCATTCCGGATCGACAGCAATGGTTTCCGACTGGAGATAAACGTCGGTCATCTCCGGGTAACGCGCTTTGAGCGCGCGCATTTCGTCGACGACGCCGGCGGGTGAGCGGAAGCGAACGTATTTCCCCGCGGCCAACCGCCGCAGCGCGTGGTTGGAGCAATAGGCGCAACTGTAAGGACAGCCCCGGCTGGGTTGCACGACATGGTGCGTGAGCCTCTTCGTGTTCACCCAGTCGTGCCACATTTCCCGGTCTGGCAACGGAAATTGCTCCAGCGTCGATACGAAAGGGCGCGTGGGATTTTGCTCCACCGAACCATCACCGAATTTGAACCATAGATTCGGAATTCCGCGCGGGGCCTGGCC
>CAIQQM010000196.1 GCA_903873945.1 uncultured Verrucomicrobiota bacterium | reverse complement strand
TACGGCGCGCAAAATGCCCACTCTTCCTCGCTGACATCACTGGGATAACTCTTTCGTGCTTTCGTCATCCCCAGTGTAATGTACGAAAGTGCTTGCCTTGTACAGCCTTATCTCAATCAAAGTGCATGACAGGCTCTAGGGGCGAACCGGAAAGTTTGGCAACTCTCTTACAGCGTGTGTAGCGGCGGGCTTCCAGCCTGCCGCTGCATTATAGGCGCCTTGGTGGCTATCAGTGTCCACCCGCCGGACTCGTGCCCCGTGCCTTCGAATCCGTGTTTGTGCGAGGCCGACGTTCGGCCCGTGTAAATCTGTGGCCCTTCTTGTTAACTTCGCGGCTTCGCGGCTTTGCGAGAAATTCCTGTTCGAACTTCTGTGAAAAAACCGTGTTCAATCTGTTTGAATCCGTGGCTGCTATGGGAAGTCGAACTTCGACTCTGTGAAATCTGAGCAATCTGTGGCTAAAAATCCGTGTTTAATCCGTGTCCAAAACCGTTTTGCGCCTGCAACGGATTGATTGAAAACAAAACTTTCACTTTCCACCGCCATTGCCAGAATGTCTCAATGATTGGTTTTCTACGTCAGCTCTGGGGCTTCGTCCGGCCTTATCGCGGGCGGTTTTTCCTGGGCCTGCTGTGCGGAACTTTTTACGGGGTGGTGAACGGGCTGCTCATCGGGGCGGTCAAGATTGTCATTCAGTTGGTTTTTGAAAAGGAGTGCAATCTGCGTCAGCAGCTCGAGGCCGCCCCGAAATGGATTCATCCGCTGGCGCACAAGCTGGCTGGTTTTATGCCGGATATTCATGCGCCGGCTGTGGGCGATCATCTGGGCTGGCTGCTGATCATCGGCATCATACCCGCCACCATGCTGCTGCGGAACACGCTGCAATACTTGAGCACCTACCTGACGAATTGGTCGGCCATGCACGCCATTGCCGACATCCGAACGAAACTTTTTGCCCACCTGCAAAACCTTTCTTTGGGATTTTTCAACAAGACCAGCACCGGCGATCTCATCGCCCGTATCACCAGCGACACTCAAGTGCTTTACGGCATCATTGGTGGCACCTTTGCCTCAGCCGTTAAAGACCCGGTTACCATCGTTTGCCTGATTGTCTACCAGCTTACCATGCAGCCAACGCTCACGCTCGTGTCCGTCGTGGTTTTCCCGTTGTGCCTGGTGCCTGTCATCATCTATGGCCGCAAAGTCCGCAAATCCGCCCGTGCTGTGCAGTCGTACAATTCCGAACTGACCAACCTGATGCACGAATCCTTCACCGGCAACCGCGTCATCAAGGCCTACAACCTCGAATCCACGGTTATTAAACAGTTTCAGACCACTACCAAAAAATTTGTCGGCCAGATGATGCGTGTTATCCGCGCCAATGAAATTCCCAGCCAATTTACCGAATTTTTTGCTGCTCTGGGCATCGCGCTCGTCTTCTTTTACATATTGAACCTGCCGCCGGATCAGTGCCCCCGCCAGGCCGATCTAACTGCCTTTGTGCTTGCCGTTGTGATGATCTATCCGCCAGTGAAACAACTGACGCGCCTGCACAACCAGCTTCATCAGGCCCGCGCTGCCAGCGAACGCGTTTTTGAGCTGCTCGCCTTGAAAAACTCCGTGCCCGAACCCGTGCAGCCGAAAATGCTCCATGCGGACCAGGCCGATATCCAATTTGAAAACATTGATTTCAGTTACGGCGAAAAACCGGTGCTGCGCGGCATCAACCTCACCATCAAAGCCGGCCAGCTCGTCGCGCTCGTCGGCGCCAGCGGCTCCGGCAAAACCACGCTCGCCAACCTGCTCCTGCGCTTTTACGACCCGTCGCACGGTGCCATCAAAATCGGCGGCGTGGATTTGCGCGAAGTTTCCACGCGCGATTTGCGGAACCAAATCGCCGTCGTCGCGCAGGAAAATATTTTGTTCAATGATACCATCCGCCGGAACATCGAACTGGGCCGCTTGGGTGCGACCAGGGACGAAATCATCGCTGCTGCGAGACACGCCTATGCCTATGAATTTATCACGCAAAAGCCGGAAGGCTTCGACGCCGTGATTGGCGAAAAAGGCGTGTCCCTTTCCGGCGGTCAGCGCCAGCGCCTCGCCATCGCTCGCGCGGTTTTGAAAAACGCGCCGATCCTCATTCTGGACGAGGCCACCAGCGCGCTCGACACGGAATCCGAGCGTGCTGTGCAAGCCGCACTGGACGAATTGATGAAAGACCGCACCACGATTTGCATCGCCCACCGGCTCTCGACCATCCAGAAGGCGAACCGGATCGTTGTACTCGACCGCGGACAAGTTGTTGAAACCGGCACGCACGCGGAGCTGATTCAGCGGCGCGGCATTTATTGCAAGCTTCACGAGTTGCAGTTCGAAAACCCCGCTGCCGCATCGAATGCCAATGCCGCGGTCTAACCACCCCATTCCTCGCTGGGACGCCTTGTCATGAAACCTATATCCGCCGAACTCTCCGTTATTGTTCCTTTTTGGAACGAAGCTCCCAACGTTGTTCCCTTGGCGAAGCGCATTTTCACGGCGCTCGCCAATGAACCGCGGCAAATCGAGGTGATCTTTGTCGATGATGCCAGCACGGATGGCACCTGGGAACGCATGCTGGAAGCTCAGCAGTTGGACTCCCGTGTTCGAGCTGTCCGCCACCTCAAACACGGTGGGCAAAGCGCTGCTCTCTGGACCGGGTTCAGAGCCAGCCGGGGTGGTGTGGTGGCCACCTTGGACGGCGACCTCCAAAACGATCCCGCCGATCTTCCGGCAATGTTCGTGGAGTTGGCTGGCTGTGACCTGGTATGCGGTGTTAGAACTCGGCGGCTCGATAGTTGGCTCCGCCGTCTGTCATCCGGAGTTGCGAGAACGGCTAGAAAACTTGCGTTGGGCGTGGATTTTCGTGATACCGGCTGCACGCTTCGCGTTTTCAAGCGGTCGGTGTTGGAAACACTCCCCGTCTTCAACGGCTTCCATCGTTTTATGCCGATTCTTGCTCAGAATAGTGGGGCGGTGGTCAAAGAGGTTCCCGTCTCTCACCATCCACGGATCGCGGGTCAGTCGAAATACGGTGTCTGGAATCGGCTCTGGCGGGGTCTCTATGACCTGGTCGGTGTTCGCTGGTTTGGGAAGCGCCAGTTAAAGCTCATTCAGACTGTGGAACATACGGACCCTCGGGAAGCGTGAACGGCTCAAGCCGGGGCCGGGCCTTTGGCCAGGATCAGCAGGCCGCTGGGAAGGACGAGGAAAAGAACGATGGGCGTGAGCCGCCATTTCTCGCGAACACGCAGTTTGGGATAGGTTGGCGTCGCGAAAGTGGCATGAAATGTGCCGCATATAAGAGGATTGAGGCCCTATTTTAAACGTTTTCGCCGTAATGCGCCCAGATTGTCCGCTGTGAAGCGGATCTTTGAGAGACGACCGTCACAATTCGTTCCCGGCGGCATCGGGTTACTGACTTGAAGCCGAAACTGACAAAAAATCTGACGACGCTCACCCGTGCGGTAATCCTCATTGGCCTTTATTTTGCGGGGGGATTGCTGGGCAAAGAGGCGTCATTCATGTCGAGCAGCATTGCGCTGGTCTGGCCGCCCGCTGGCATCGCGCTGGCCGCCATTTTGTTGTTCGGTTACCGGTTTTGGCCGGGCGTGGCTTTGGGCGCGGTTTTGTTCTCCTGTATCAACGGCGTGCCGTTGGGGTTTTTTACTCTGGGGACCGCCCTCGGCAACACCATGGGCGCGATCATTTGCGTGTTTCTGTTGCGAAACTTGGCAAAGTTCGACAACGCGATGGAAAGCACGTGGGATGTCGCCGGTTTTATCGTGCTGGCCTGCTTTCTGGGCACAACGGTCAACGCCGCCTTCAACGTCGTGGGCCTTGTCTACGCCGGATCAGCGGCATGGTCGGGCTTGTTTCCCGCTATGCTGGAGTGGTGGGTGCCGAATGGACTGGCGTGTCTGGTGGTCGCTCCCTTCATCATTACGTGGGCAACCCCTGCCGGCGTTCGCTGGGATTTGAGACTCGTCATCGAAGCGGCAATTTGCAGCCTGGGTCTGACGGCTGGCACGCTGATTTCATTTCATTCCTGGTTTGTCTATGGGGTTCAAAACTACCCATTGGCTTATTTGCCCTTCCCGTTCCTGGTGTGGGGTGCCCTGCGGTTTGGCCAGCGTGGAGCAACGACCGGGACATTGCTGGTGTCAACCCTGGCGATCCATTCACTGCTGGGCGGGCGCGGACCTTTTGTGACGGGCACGATGCGGGAGAGCCTGATGCTCATCGGCAGTTACATCGGCATTTTGGCAATCACAAACATGTTGCTGGCCGCGGCCGCCGCGGAACGGCGCCGGGTCGAACGGAAGTTGTCAACCAGCGAGAAGCGGTATCGCGGAGTGGTCGAGGACCAGACGGACTTGATCTGCCGGTTCAATCCGGACGGCACGTTGACCTTCGCTAATGGGGCCTTCTGCCGCTTCTATGGCAAGACCAGGGAGGAACTGCTCGGCACTAACTTTCTCCAAACCCTTTGTGAAGAAGATCGCGACGTCCCCTTGAGCTACTTCAACGCCTTGCCTCGGGAAGAGCCCCTGGTTTCGTTCGACCACCGGGTGGTCAACCCCACGGGCCAGATCATGTGGCAGCAATACACCGTTCGGCGCCTTTTTGCCGAACAGGGAGAAACCTATGAATTTCAGGCGGTGATTCAGGATATTACCCAGCGCAAGAACACCGAGCAGGCCCTGCGGGCGAGTGAGGAGAAATATCGCTCGCTGGTGGCCAACATCCCGGGCGCCGTTTGGGCGGCCAATGCTAAACGGGAACTTATTTACATTAGCGACAACGCGGAAAAAATTCTCGGCTACCGGCCCGAGGAACTCATCCGGGCCGGAGCGGCGTTGTGGCTGGAGCGAATCCATCCCAACGACGTTGCCAAGGTCCAAAGCGCCTATGAGGCGCTGTTCGCCAAGGGTCAGGAATTTGATGTCGAATACCGCATGCGTCGAAGAGACGGCGAGTGGATTTGGCTGCATGACCACGCACCCTCGGTCCAGGCGCGGGAGGGCGTTCTCTGCGCGGAGGGGCATTTTTCGGAGATCACGCAGCGCAAGCGGGTTGAGGGGGCGTTGCAGCACGCAAAAGAAGCCGCTGAAGCCGCCAATCGCGCTAAGAGCCAGTTCCTGGCCAACATGAGCCACGAGCTGCGCACGCCCCTCAACGCTATTATCGGCTTTTCCGAAATGCTCGCCGATAAGACTTTTGGCGACTTGAATCCCCGTCAACTCAAGTATGCCAACAATATTATGACGAGTGGGCGCCACCTTCTGCAACTCATCAACGACATTCTCGATCTGTCGAAGGTGGAAGCCGGGCGGCTGGAACTGGCGCGCTCATGGTTCGATATTGGCAAGGCGCTGCAGGACGTGCAGGCCATTGTCAGGACGTTGGCCGGCAAGAAAGGCATCAGCCTCAACTTCGACGTGGCTCGCGAGCTTCCCCCGTTGTTCGCTGACGAAGCGAAGTTCAAGCAAATCCTGTACAACCTCCTCAGCAATGCGATCAAGTTCACGCCCGACGGCGGACGAGTTTCGGTGGCAGCGTCGCTCCAGAGCGACGGAACGGGAAGTCCGGTGATGACGTCGGAGTTCGGAACACTGGGCACGTGTCTCAAAGTGTGCGTCGCCGACACCGGCATCGGCATCCATTCAAAAGACCATGAGCGCATTTTCCTCGAGTTTGAGCAGGTGGACTCGTCCTATGGCCGGCAGCAAGAGGGCACGGGCCTGGGACTGGCTTTGACCAGGAAGCTCGTCGAGATGCATGGCGGCAGGATTTGGGTGGCAAGTGAAGGCATCGAAACCAAGGGCAGCACGTTCACCTTCCTGCTCCCGTTGCCCAGACTTGAATCCAAGCGGGCGCCTTCTCCCGACGAGACGAAACAGTTCGATGAACTCGCCCGCCCCCTCGTCCTGCTGGTGACCGATGATGACAACAATCGTCGTCTGGCCAGTGACTATTTGACAGGTGTTGGCTATGGTGTTGCGATTGTGCCAGGCCTTGAAGATTTGGCGGCCACCTTGAAGAGTAAACGCCCCTATGCTGTGGCGATCGACGAACCGATTGCCCGACAATGTAGCCCTCAGGCGCTGCGCGACCTGCGTTCTCGCATCCCGGCCAGGATGCCCGCTGTTATTTGCTCCCTGAAAGCCGATGGGAAACCGGGCTTCAGCTTGTTGGCGGGGGAATGGGCTCCTCAAAACCCCGCACAGTCCAGGCTCATTGACGCCATCCGCCAGACTAACACATTCACGGGCAAGGAAGTTAAAACCGTTCTGATCATTGACGACGAGCCTGCGTTGTCGGAATTGATGGCCAAGACACTGATTTATAAGGGCTTCCAGGTTTTTCAGGCTTCCAGTGGCCATAAAGGAATTGAATACGCCGCCGCTTGCCATCCCGAGGCGATCATTCTCGACCTTAATATGCCGGAGTTTGATGGGACGCAAGTCATCGAGCAGCTCCATTCCCGCCCTGAAACCAAAGACATCCCCATACTCATCCACACCGGCATTGCCCTCAACGAGGAGGAACGCCAACGTTTGGCCGCCCATGTGTTTTCGATCACGTCGAAGGCCGACGGCGCAAGCCTGCTGGCGAACCTGGAACGACTGAATACTTTATCTGGACAATCTGTGCCAGCCGGAGCCGGCTCATGAAAAATAAGATATTAGTCATAGAGGACAACCCGCTGAACTTGGAACTGGTTACCGACCTTTTGGAAACCAATAACTTCATGGTTTGGTGCGCACGGACCGCCGAGGAGGGATTTCACATTGCGCGTGACGTCTCCCCGGACCTCATACTAATGGATCTGAGCCTGCCTGGTATGGATGGCTTGGCCGCTGCTAGGGCGCTCAAGGCAAATCCGGCCACGCGCCATTTCATCGTGATCGCCGTTACCGCGCATGCTATGAAAGGCGATGAACAAGCCGTCCTGAATGCCGGTTGCGATGGTTATCTGGCCAAGCCCATTGATACCAGGACGTTCGCTGCTACCATCGCCCGCTTCATCGCGTTAGCCGACTCTCGGGCCACCGACAAAGAGACCACTATGAAGATATTATGAAGATCGAACTTCCCGACTCCAAAGCCACCGCTTTCCGGGCGGCGCAATGCCCCGGCCTCGTGCTCGTGGTGGACGACGAAGAGCAAAACCGCACCTTGTTGCGCGACGCGCTCGAAACGCGCGGTTATGAGATTGTGGAAGCTGAACATGGCGCACAAGCCCTGCAAATGGTTGCCGAGCGTCCTCCCGACGTCATCCTGCTGGATGTGATGATGCCCCAAATGGACGGCTTCGAAGTCTGCCGGCGCCTCAAGAAAGACCGGCTGACAGCCCCCATCCCGATCCTGATGCTGACGGCTTTATCCGAACGCAAGGAGCGGCTCATGGGCATTGCGGTCGGCGCGAACGATTTTCTCAGCAAACCGGTCGATTATCAGGATGTCATCCTTCGCGTTACCAACGCCACCTACACCAAGCATCTCTTTGATCAACTCCAGGCGGAACAGGAAAAGTCCGAGCGGCTCCTGCTCAACATTCTTCCCGAACCCATCGCCCGGCGGATGAAACAGGGGGAGTCAAGTATTGCCGACTACCACGCGGAAGTCACAGTGCTCCTGGCCGATTTGGTCGGGTTCACCACTCTCTCAGTTCACATTGGCCCCGAACAGATCGTTTGCCTGTTGGACGAGATTTTCTCCGCCTTTGACCGGCTGGTCGAAAAGCACGGCTTGGAAAAGATCAAAACCATCGGCGACGCATATATGGTGGCCGGGGGCATTCCGCTGCCGCACCCGCGGCATGCCGAAGCCATCGCCGAACTCGCCCTCGGCATGAGGGAGGAGGTTGGGCAGTTCAACCACCAATACAGCACATCGCTTCGCATTCGCATCGGAATCAATACCGGCCCGGTTATTGCCGGAGTTATTGGCCGCAAGAAATTCGCCTACGATCTTTGGGGTGATACCGTAAACCTCGCCTGTCAGTTGGAATCGATCGGTGAGCCGGGAGTTATTCAGGTGGCCGAATCGACCTACGAGATGTTGAAGCATAAATTCCGCTTCGAGAAAAACCCGACCGTTGACATCAAAGGCCGCGGCGAAGTCGCCGCCTACACGCTTTGCGGCCATTGAAGGCTGAAGCCTCGAATGCCTCGCCAGCGATCTAATATCCTGTGCCATAATTGCCCAAGTTCCTTTTTCGTGATGCCTCACGACCTGAAAAAGCGAATTTATGTCAATGCTCAGGAGTGGCCTGTTCACAGGCGGACAATGGCTGACGGGAATATGAGAATCTCATTGGCCCCATTGTGGCGGCAATGAACGGGCTGGCGCGTTAAAAGCAAGGCGGTTATTTCAACTTTTGCCTTCCCATTCATCGTAAAAGCGTTGCAGATAATTTTCCATATACCGATGCCTTTCCTCTGCAATTTTTTTCGCGGTTCCTGTATTCATCAGGTCTTTTAACAACAGCAGTTTTTCGTGAAAATGATTAATGGTAGGACCGTTGCTGTTTTTATACTGTTCAAATGAATTGTGAAACTCCGGCTTAATTTCCGGGTTGTATAATTCCCTTTCTTTGTACCCGCCATAAGCAAAGGCCCTGGCAATGCCGATTGCGCCGATGGCATCCAGTCGGTCGGCATCCTGCACGATGCGCCCCTCGGCGGTTTTCATGGCGGTCTTTACACCCGCTCCCTTGAAGGAGATATCATCAATGATTTGGCAGACATGTTGAATGGCGGCTTCATCCACATTCAGGGACACCAGCCATTCCCGTGCTTTTCTTGAGCCCGCCTTCGCATCGCCGTCATTGAATTTCCAGTCCGCAATATCATGAAGCAAAGCCGCTAGTTCGACGATAAACCGGTCTGCTTTTTCCCAGGCCGCGATTTTAACGGCTGTTTCCCAAACCCTGTAAATATGCCACCAGTCATGGCCGGAACCCTCTCCGCCAAGTTTTTCTTTTACGTAGTCGGCGGTTTTTAAAATGATTTGTTTTTTATCCATCCCCGGTTTTTAAAAATGTTTTTAACCCAAACCTCAAACTTTAAGCTTTGGACTGTAAATCATCTCTCGGCGCTCTCAGCTCTTCCAATGTTCTTATATTTGAAATCTCAAATTGTTTCAAATCATCGTTAATAACCCCCCCCTTCTGAATTCTAACCGCGCGGTAGAGGATGGAATTGGAACCGAGCCGGGCAAGGCTTCGGGAGGTCCAGTTCGACTGTGAGATAGCCCCCGTCTTTGAGCAGTTCAATTCCAGCTAGGGCGGGGCAGAGGCGGACATGGAAAGGGGCCCAACACTTTGCCTCATGCAGAGAGGATGTCATGCGTTGGACATTGCGACCGAGAAAACGGAACGCGGGCATCCCGGCAAGCAGGCGGCCCAATCGGAAGATCAGGTTGGAATGCAGATGGCCAACCACGGTTTGCTCGACCTGTGAAAGTTTCGCGCGGACGGCCTCTTCGCGCCATAGAAAGGGCAGCGCCGTCGGATCGTGGCAGAAGAGAAGCACGCGCTGCGCCGGCTGGAGCGCGGTGAACGCATGGCGAATCTCATCGAGGTGCTCCCTCCGAGCCTGTTCCCATTCGGGCCGCTCTTCCGGGAGTGTCTCGGGCCGGAATATCGGTAGAGCAACCAGCGAAGAAACGATTCCCATCAAAACATGATTTCCGAGTTCAAGCTGCCAGAACGGCGGTAGGTTCAGTTCGTGCCGCACCCGTCGCCAACTGGCCAGCCGCATGCCACCCCGGTCCCCGGCGAGGCTGGCTTTGCCCAACTCGTGATCGCCGATGGTGGCCCGGAAGTTCAGGCCGAATTTACGCCGCAGTTTGCCCAGGCATTCTTGAATGCTCTGGCACGCGTCGTCGTCGGAAGCGCCAATGAATGCCGAGTCACAGGAATAATCGCCGTTGGCGATAAGATAGTTAATTCCGCCACTCGCCTCTAGAGCCTGTCATGCACTTTGATTGAGATAAGGCTGTACAAGGCAAGCACTTTCGTACATTACACTGGGGATGACGAAAGCACGAAAGAGTTATCCCAGTGATGTCAGCGAGGAAGAGTGGGCATTTTGCGCGCCGTA
>CAIQQM010000195.1 GCA_903873945.1 uncultured Verrucomicrobiota bacterium | reverse complement strand
GGCGACCTGACCCATGTGCGGGGCAACCTGACCAACGTGTCGGGCGATCTGACCGGTGTGTGGGGCAACCTGACCGACGTGTGGGGTGATCTAAGCGATTGCGCCATCACCGACGAAGAACGCGCCGCCGGAGTTGATATCAATGACCTGATCGACAGCGCCGAACCGAACGCGCAAGCGTTGGCGAAGGCGGGGGATGCGTGACTATTTACCCAATAGGTTGGAAAAAGCGAAATGACTGAATTTCACATATGGGAAAATGTTTGCTTGATGTTCGGCGGCGTCCTGCTTGGCAGCGGAATAGCTAACGGTAACTGGATTTCAGTTGCGGTTGGGTTTGGGTTACTTAATGTGGGGTTGTCGCTGTGACCAAACCTCTCCCGCCCGAATTACTTAAACGCCGCCCCAATGCTCACCCTCTGCCGCAGCCGCTTCCCGCTGTTAACCAATGGTGGCACACCCCCGATGGGGATTGGCGCTATATCTACCGCGTGGATAGGAACGGCGATTTGTTTTGGAAGAAACCAAATGCCGTCCGGTCGTTCCTGACGACGCCAACCCACTTTTACAGGTGGATCAGAAATCACAATGCCCACCACGTTGCCGACGTAAAGGAATTTTTCAAATGAATGCCAGCGAAACCCTAGCCGCAGCCGGACACATCATTGAAGGCCGCAGGTCCAAGCACGGAGCGGAAAACAGTTTTAGCCTGATTGCGAAGCTGTGGTCGTCTTACCTGCAAGAAGCCATGTCGCTGCCGGGCAACATCACGCCGACCGACGTTGCCCAGTTGATGGTGTTGTTGAAGGTCGCCCGCAGCGTGTGCGGAGACTACAACCCCGATAACTTCGTGGACCAAGCCGGCTACTCGGCGTGGGCGGCGGATTTGATGCAGGACGAGGTAAAAAAGAGCGCCGTTGCCGAAGCCGTCAGGGCGCAGGCTGAACAGCAGTCGATGCAGGAGCCGATGGCGTTCGACCCTTCCAAACCGCCGCCGCGCGACAACGTGACGACCGGCTTGAAATTTCTGACCGGCATCAAGTTCGACAAAGGCCCAACGTCAGGCCGCTGGGACTAACCAGCGACCACTTCCAGCACCTTGTCATCCGAAGCGTCGATACCGGCGCGGACGATGCGGGGCAAAATAATGCAGCCGTGGCTGGCCGTATGGTTCATCGCAGTGTTGTCTCCGTGGATCAGAAAACCGTCACGGCCATATGTGTTTGTCCCCGACTGCGGGGTCAGACGCATAGCCACCGGCCCGCACTGCGGATGCGTAAAGGCTGGCCCAATATCATAGGTTCCAACCGGAATGGGGCCAACGTCCGCGACGTTTTGCTCGGCGGGATTATCCAAACCATCGTTAATGCCAGAATACCCAACGCCAACCACTTCGCCATTTTGGGAAAACTTTCCGCTGGTTTGTTCGTAAACCCAGGTCATTTGCAATTTGCCTTCCACTTTTCGTTGTGCGCCAGGATTTCGCCTGCCGTCTCTGTGGTAAGTTTGTCCTGCTCGGCCACATAAATTGGACGAACCCACAGGCAGCCAGTGTCAGTGGTAGGGCCGGGCATCGAGGCGCATCCTGTCAGCAGAAAGACGAACGGCAGCGCGATAACTAATTTCATTTGGGCCGCTCCCAATTCTTGCGAAGTTCGGCTTGCGGGTCTTTGTCCTGCCAGATCGTTTGGTCGATCATCGAACTGTTCTGCATCACGGTTTCCGCGCGTTTTGCCGACACGGAAGCATCCGCCGCTTCTCCCTCGGCTATACCCGCCACGCGCACGGAATGGACATAAATCGCCGCGCCGACGACCAGCGAAAACACGACAACAAGGGCGGCAACGTATTTAGCTAACGGCTCAGCCAGGAATGCCAGCATTCGTCCCTCCCGGTTCGGTGGACTCCTTAATTTTCAAACCGCCAGCGCCACCGGCAAGGATACCCGCCGCACCAGCCGCCCAGGTCACAGGATCAAACTGGCCATGGCCACTGCCGTAGAACCACAGCGAAAGGCCAACGAAAACAAAACTCATCTTGGCCCACAGAATGCGCCCAAGGTCGAACGTGGAGTTGTCCGAGGCAGTAAAAATGTGGGTCAAAAACGCCTTCACTTGTCGGCCTTGTCATCCAGCTTATCAAATATTTTATTCAGCATTTCCTTAATTTCCCTAAGGTTGCTGTTAAACTCGGTTTTCTGAACGTAATTCGTGGGCAGCGAGACTTCAATGTTTTTGATGTCTCGCTGCAAGTCACGGATGGATTGGTAAAGTTGACGCGCAACCCAACCAACAATGGCGAGCAAAGCCCCGCCGATTAGGTTGATTGTGGTTTGCACGTCCATTGGCATCGCTCCTGTTAGGCTGCCGGCGGGGTTTCGGTTGCCGGCTCAGGAATCGGGGCGCTGGTGGTGTTCAAAGCCAATTGCCCATGGGACTGAAGTTTGCCGATCAGGCTGGCAACTTCCTTGAACGGGCGCTCGGCCAACGCCACCAAAATGGCGTTCAATTCTTCGATGCTGTGTTCGATGGTAACGACGATTGACATAGTTAGCTCCTTTTTAGCGTGACGGACTTTAACTTATCGGCGGCTCTCGGTCTACCTGAACATGAAAAAGAAGTTGGTGGTGTTGGTCGAGGTCGTGGCCACGGTGTAGACGAGGACGACGAAGCCGTTGCCACCAATCGAGGTTCCTGAAGCCGCGCCACCCGCACCGGCACCGTAGGGTGCCTGCCCCGGCTGAGTCGCGGAGGCGCCGCCGGAGCCGCCGTTGCCGCCACCAGCGCCAACAGACACACTTGAGGATGAGTCAGTGAAATCGGCTGGGTAGGTCCCAGAGCCGCCGACAGTGTTGGTGGTACGGAACCCGCCGCCGCCGCCGCCGCCGAGGGTAGTCGTGCCGTTTCCTGCCGGCGTGGATGATGTTGCACCAGCACCACCAAAACCGCTCGAATAACCTGAGTTTCCACCGGCGCCGCCAGCCGTTGACGTGCCGTTGCTTCCGTTGGAACCATTATTGCCGCCCCCGGCCGTCGAGGTACCGCCGCCGCCGCCGCCAGAACCGCCAGACCCAGATGCGTAACCAGCACCACCAGCACCCCCCGAGTTAGCAAAACCACCGGGAGTGATTATGGGGGCGCCGCCGCCACCGCCGCGATTGTTGTTTTGTGAGGTTTGCCCGGCACCGCCTGCAGATCCGGCGAGTGTTGCCGCACCGCCGCTGTTTGCTACTGTTCCCCCCGCCCCCGCCGTTGCCGCAGATGCCGCGCCTCCGCCAGCCGCCAGAACTCCGCTGGTTCCGGTAGACCCGGTTCCAGGGCTGGCGTTGGTGCCGATATTGGCCCAGGTGGCACCGCCTGCCGCACCGCTGGAGCCAGCGCCAATCGAGACGTATATCTTGGTCTGTCCCGGCGTGATCGGAGCGGTGACATACACGTTGCTTGTGAATGCAGCCGCACCCGATCCGCCACCGCCGGCCCCAGTCGAACCACCGACTGTGCCCCCTCCGCCAGCCCCCAGTGCGATCAACTGGAACGGCTTCGATGCGTTCATGTCCGCTGGCATAGTGTAGCCAGTGGAGGTGTTGCTGGTCGTATAAACGACTGTTTTGGTTGCCATTACGCGCTCGGATCAGTGAACAAGCCGGTGGCGGGGTCGTAAATCCAGCCGGGCGCGCACGGTGGGCCATCGGTCACGTCAATGGCAAAAGTCCCCGGCTGGCC
>CAIQQM010000194.1 GCA_903873945.1 uncultured Verrucomicrobiota bacterium | reverse complement strand
GCGCAACTCTGTCCATCCCTGGCTCCGGTCGGGCTTCGCCCTCCCTCCGCCAAGGATGGACAAAATCAGAACAAAAACATAACATCAACCAAGTGCTCTGACTAACTCATGGAGTGGTACAAAAAAGTGAACCCGGTCAGTTAGCCGGACCTTGTGGCGTTTGAACTTAGAAGCGGTATTGCAGGCTGGAGGACACAACTTGAGCGTCGCAGTTATTGTATCCGCCGGACGCTAAATCGTTAAGGTGAGAATAGCCGTACTTCAGGTTCAGCCGCAAATGAGGCGTGAGCCTGCGCGTCAGCATTGCCGTCACGCAACTCTCTCTGGCTGCGGCGCCCAGAGGCAGGCCTTCAGCCGAGTTAAGCTGAAGATTGTCCGATTCATAGTAGAAGTAGCCGAGGTTCAAATCCGTCTTGTTGTCCACAACGAAGGTGGAGTTGAAATTCAAGGTCCAATAATTGTTCTGAGCATCGAGGACAGCTTGTGTGTAATCCAAAGCGGGGGTTTTGGTGTCACTGAGGACATAATTGAACCCGAGCTGCAAGCTCAGCCGGCTCCAGGGAGTCCAGCTAAGTGTTTCAGCTATGATCTGGCTTGTCATCGTTGACGATTCAATTTCGTTCAGGCCTGAGACCGGATCTGGTGATGTATGCACAGTGGACTGTTGATATTCGTAGCGGGTTACAAGGGTGAGGTTCTGAGCCGGACGCAGAGTCAAACGCACGTTGCCATCCAATGTCTGGAGACTCTGCAACACTAGGTAGCCGGGATAACAGTTCATGCTGCTTGCGATGTTGGGAGTGCTGTCGACGTTAAGAGTGTAATTATATTTGTCGTCTTTGTAATATCCCCCGAAATCCAGCGTGATCCGGCGTGTAGGATACCATCGGGCCCCAACGGAATACTTCTGGAAGAAAGTTCTATCGTCAGTCTGGAGCCGGACTAGTGGCGTGACATCGATTCCGTTAACCTGGAACTCGCCGTTTTCAGTCAGGTTGCCGCTTCCCTCCGTCCACTCAGGCCCGGCATAGAACACCCAATTGGTGATTCCTGTGTAACGCAGATCTACACGTTCGCGCACAGCGAGTTCATCGCGGGCACTTGTGGCGGCAATAGGACCCGTGGCGGTGTCCAGCAACGTTCCGATACCGCCCGAATTCGAGTTCAGATCTTCGCTTTGCACGCGGATGGAAGGCACGATGGTGAAGTGGCTGAAAGGGGTCGCCATCAGATTCAGGTTCACCACACACTCCTTTTGCTCGGAGCCGCCATTCAGATTGAAGTAGCCGGGAGGGGTATACGGCAAGTTGGGGATGTAAATCCGGCTACCCGAAAAAGTATTGTTAACGTTAGCAAACATAAACCCGGTGGAGAAAGACAGATTGTTCTTGAGCCAGGTTTCCGTGAAAGCATGAACGCTCACCATATCATAGGAGGTGCCCTGGCTATCCGTGACGTTTTGCTGGGCGGCAGGTCCGCCGCCAAACTGGGATACCGTATTGAGCAAGTCATTGACCTTCCCCATCTCATAACTCACACCCACACCAAAATCTGTTGATTTGATATGATGAGTCACATCCAACTGGAATGAATCAGATTTCTCGTCAATGCTATAGAAGGACGGATATATCGCAGGTGTTCCGAAAGGAGGAACCGCCCCCCAGATCGTCGAGCTTTGCTCACCTTCGCGGTAAGTGTGCGTGTATTTGAAGGTAACTTTCGGGCCATCCTTCGGCGTCCAACCCGCCTCAAATGAAATTTTGCCTCGGTCCAGGGTTAAAGCGTTGCCCAGCGAATAATGCAGATTGCCCGGCGGGAAAAAGCCCCCGGACGGGTCGTCCCAGTTGCGGAAGTTCTCGAAACTAAATCGCGCAAAGCCGGTGTCTTCACGGGTCACGCCTAGGCTGATTTTGTAATCGTGCTGGTCAAAAATGGAGCGGCCATCGAGCGTGACCGTCGTTTTTTTGTCAATCGCCTCCTGAAGATGAAGATCCTCGATGCCGCCGAAAGCACCCCGTTGCAGGTGCTGCTGCTGTTCGGCTTGGGACGAATTACCCTTGGTTATAAGGCCGTCGGCAGAGAGCTCGATCCAATTGCTATAAAGGTTCGTGCCGCCTTCAAATATCTGCTCGGGCGTCATCCCGGAATCGGCATCAGTTGCTCCAGCCGGTAGCGCTGAAACCAACAATGACACTCCCAGCACGCATTGACAAAGGAGAAAGGCGCGCCCGTATCTCCTGCTTTGCTTGGTTGTTCGCATTGTTGCGGGTTCCCGAGTTGGTAGTTAGTTAGAATGAGAGAGACGAGTTCACGCGTGAACCATGGACCGCCTCGTGGCAACCGGCGTTCCAACAAGTGCCTTGCTGCAAACGTAAGGTGTGGTCAGAGCCGCCAATGTAGATTTTGGCACCCCTCATTTGCTGAAAATGGCATTTCAAACAAAGATTGGCGTTCCGTTCAGTCAGCATCATCGCGTTGATGCTTCCATGGGGGCTGTGGCACGTGGTGCAACCCTCCCGCAGCGCCTCGTGTTCGAAAGTGAACGGGCCGCGCAGGGCAGGGTGGCATTGGAAACAGGTTTCATTCTGCGATAGCAAAGCCGTGCCGCCTCCGGCAAAAGCGTTGCCTTTGTGCGGAGGATGGCATTGTGTGCAGGACATCCGTCCTTCGGGCACTTGATGGTGGTTGGGGAGGCTGAACTGGCCGCGAATTTCCAAGTGGCATTCGTAGCAAACCTTTTCCGTGGCGCGCGGAGGAACCTCGGTCAGTCGCGCGGCGCTGCCCCTCGGCTGCGGACGCCCTGCCGTGAAACTGTAGGGCGGCTTGACCTCGCCGCCCGAATCAGAGTGCAGGCTACAAGGGCCGTGGCAGGACTCGCAGCCGGCGTTAAGGGCATTAGGCCCTTCGGCAATCAACCGGGCATGGTCGGCTGTCTGAAAGCTGCGGCAAAGTTCTTCGTGGCACTGTTCACACTCCTTTGAGCCTATGTACTTTGCGCCCGGCACATTCGGCAGCACGACGACCGAACGGTTCACTGTGCCGCAGGAGATCACCACTAGGATTATAAGCACTGCCATGCCGGCCAGCGCCAGCCCTCGCACCCATCGTTTGCTGAACTTTTCCACCAAAGCAATTCTGTAAATATTCATGAAGCTTCTGGTTGTCGTATCATTAACAATGCGTCTCACGCAAGACCGGCGACACGTCGCCTGGTCCTAGTTGCCTGGGTTGTTCAAAGTTTCCTGGATCCACTGGTTCGCAGTATCAAGAAGCGTCAAAATATAGAAAGGATTGTGCACCCCCTGGCTGCCATCGTTATAAACAATGTACAAGTTAAAACGGGCCTTCTGGATATTAACCGGGATCATGGCTTGCAAAGTCGCATTTGTTGGACCCGGACTGCCAATCGACAGCCCACCTGGACTGGCGTATTCCCAGGCCAGGGCACCGTAGTTGGTTCTTAAGGCAGGTGGAGAAGCGTTGGTCGCCCAGGTGTCCAACTGCCCCTTCACCTGCGACACGTTGTTGGAAACGACGAAACCCAGGAACTGCACCAAGCCTTCGCCTTGGGTGCCGTGGCAGGGGGTGCAGGCCTCATAGGTTTGCACGCTGAAACTGTGCCCGGTCACCGCGGGCTGCGTTTCGCTCTGGAAGGGTGAGGTTTGCATGTGGCAGGCGACGCACTGTTTTTCCAACCGGGAATGTGAGGCGGGATAGTTTGGCGGATTGCCGCTTGCCAATTCGCCGACGGTGCCCAGCAGCATGTTGTACTGCGGTGAGTTGTGCGGCGCCCGCGTCCAGTTGGTCCAGAAAGCTCCCCGATGGTTATGACACTGGGCGCATATGTTGATGTTGACAACGTACTGATTCGTAAAAACTCCAGACGTGGTGATGTAATAGTCGTTGGTTGAACATAGCGGATTCCGGAGCTGGTTGGTGTAGACGGCACCCAGTTGGTTGTTGGTGATGGCGAAGCTGTCTCCGGTCAGTGGGTTCGTAAATGTAAACGGTCCATTCAGCAAGTTTGTGAATGTATGGTTCCCATGCGGGTCATGGCACACCGCGCAAACGACCGCTATATCGGCGTCTCCAACCGGTAGCGGCATTCCCTTCAGAAGGGCCAAGCGGGCCGACCCGGAATGGCACCGTCCGCAACTGTCAATCAGGTTCGTGCTCGCGTTCATTTCTGCAGCTACGTCCGGGACCACCTCCGCATGGCTGCTCGTTTCCCATTCATCGTAGGTTGGTTGCTGTGGCCCGGTGTGGCAGCCACCGCAAACGGTGGCGGCTAACTCGACGCGAGGCGTAACTGTTGGGTTGGTGTCAAAGGCTGCATGGTTTCCGGCCGGGCCGTGGCAGTTCTCGCATTGCACATTCGCGAGCTGCGGAGTTTTTGTCACGTTGATGAATCCGGTCGGCAAGCCGTAACCCACTGTATGGCAGGCCAGGCACGAGGAATTGGTGTCCTGATGTATTTGCTGCAGCGCCTGAAAAGTCCGGAAGTGCGGCGTGTTCGTCTCCGTGTTATGAATGATGCCATGGCATCCCGCGCAAACCTCCGTAGGCAGGTTCGACACTGCATGGTCCCCTGCGTAATCCGGTGCCGGGCCGGAAACTCGGAAAAAGGCGTTGCTCTTGCCAACAGCGACTGTGGTCGTCCTCAACAGGTTGGTCACTTTGCCGATCGCCTGCCATGTGGCATTCGTAAGCGACTGTTTTTGATAGAGCTGGTAGTAACCTGAGGGGCCATCCCATGTCACGTTCACGCCATTTGTGACTTGTTGGATCCCGGTTAGGATCGGCCATCCGGGCATTCCTCCGGGTTCAGTGATGCTCAGATGCTGGACGTTCTGCGCGCTCGCGGACCAGCCGGACGCTATAAAAAACGCCACCGTGCAGAGTAGAAGGACGGCTCGGTGGGGCGGGAGAGTTCTAGCACATGTCATAAACCGCCGATTTCACTATCCGGGACAATTTTAGTTTGGCGCCAACGGGCGCTCGCATCAAATTGCCAACACGATTCATGCGTACTCGTATTTTGAATAATCCGCCGGATCCGCACAACACCACATTGTTTGTGCTCCTACCGGCTGAGGCGAAGGCTAGCTTAAAGCGCAGGAACCCAGCTTGTCAAATATTGCCTTATACTTGCCATCCATTGGCCTTCTCAAGGCAAAACACATCAGCCTCATCTTCCTCGAACCCTGCCAACATAAGGTTTCCTTGGTTTGAACGCGCCAATCTGGAAAAGTTGTGTTAGAATGCAGCATCAGTGCCAGAGCACTAAGTAAAAAATGAATCGTTCACCTGGCAACATTTGTAACACGACAACAAGCCGCACAGGCCAGCAAGCCCACACTCGCATCAGCGTCCTGATTGTGGCCTGCTTTCTCGCAGGCGTCGCCACCGGCGCTGTTTGGATCTACCAGAGCCGTTCGCACGCAAAAGCAATAGCCGGATCGGAGAGCCGCCTGACTCCCGCCACAACCGCGCTTCTGCAACGCTTGGATTCCCCGGTAGAGATTCGATTCTACTCCTTGCTTGACCCGGCGACTACTTCCGACTCTCTAAGGGCATTTGCTGCCCGGGTTGACCAGGTGCTGTCCGAATATCAGCGGGATGCCAACGGCAGGATTAAGGTCACCCGCTACGATTCCTACTCCAGTTCCAGCGCGAATGCCGCGATGTCCGACGGGGTCAAGCCCTTCAACATGGACAAAGGGGATGCCTGCTTCCTCGGAATCACAGTCGTTCACAATGGCCATAAGGAATCCCTTTCTTACTTATCTCCCGACTGGGAGCAGGCCTTCGAGCCTGACCTTACCCGTGCCATCGCCAGGGCAACCGAAGTCCAACCCGGCTTCGTTCCACCTCAGGCGGACCCTGCCGTTTTGGATTCGGTCAAGCGCGCGATTCCCAACCTTGATTCCGTCTCTTTGGAGGAGGGGACTCGTATACTGCGCGACGCCGCTCTGGCGGAATTCACGCAGGCGGCTCAGGAAATGCAAGCTAAGCTAAGCGAAGCCCAACAAAGTTTGCTTCAGGCCCAGAACGGTCAATCGGATGCCGACCCGCAGCTTGCGATGAAGCAACTCCAGCAGCTTCAGGCCGATCAAACGGAGAAGCTCAAAGAGATTGCCGCAAACTCCAAAGTCCAAATCGACGCCCTCAAGCAGCTCAAAGCAGCCTCCCATTGACGTTCTGGCGTCAAAGAACCAAAGCCCCTCCACACGTCGTGCGAAGGGGTTTGTCTGTACCGAATCTTGAGTATCGGTTTGGTTAGCGGTCGATGCGCTTACGGCGTATGCATAACGCGGAAGTACTGTTGCACGTTGTTTCGCGTCGGGGTCACGTAGCTGATCGAGGCGCCAGTTCCTTGAATCGGAACGCCAATGTTCTGCCAGCCTCCGCTGAGTGACGTGACTTCCTGAATCTGGTAGGTCGTTCCAACCTGCGTGTTAAAGGTTACTTCGGCGGCTGTGTATATCTGGATGGTATTGGTGCCTCCGCCCAGGGAATTGCCATTTGCCCAGACGACACCGCCCGGGACTGCGACCCCAGCCACCAATGGATTCAAGCCTAGGGCATACTTGAGCCAGTTGGGAATGCCATCGCCTGCCGGGGTGGCATTGGGCGCGGCGTTGGGGCTGTTGATTGAGCCGAAGTATTGGATCTGCCATGCGTCCGGTAACCCGTCGTTATTGGCATCACCCGTCAGGTTTCCGATCGAAGTCTTGAGCAGGCCGACGGCATAGGGGGTGTTATGGACGCCCAGGCTACCGTCACTGTTGACAAACTGCCAGTTGTAGGCAGCCATCAGGAAGTTCTGCGGCCAGTTCGTTTGGACCTTGATGCTGGATTTCACCAGGCCATCCGCCACGTAATTGCCACTGCTTGCTTGGTAATTCGTGCCTGGTAACAACGTGGACAGCTTGTTGAGCAGGTTCTGGACGGCGGTTTGGGGGCCCTCGATGACGCCGATGCCTTCAAAATCCTCGCACAAAAAGTTGAACGAGCTGATCGGGCCGTGGCATTGGACGCAGACGTCTACCTTGTCGAATGTGTTCGTCACCCCGTTGGTGATGACCGTGTAACTCATGTTGAAGGTATGGCCGCCGGCTTTGAGGAAGGCCGGATCTCCCGAGGCCACGGTCTGCATGTGGCAACCGACGCAAAGGTTGGTGACAGAATAGCAATGGGCTGAGCTTGGAATTGTCTGGCCATAGGTGTGGGCGTTAATACCTTCGATCATATCACCCTGCGGGGACATTGAGGCGCCGAAAGTGGATCCCCCGAACCAGGTTTTTTGCCCCAACGGATATTTCACCAACTGGTTGGTGGCTGACCCGCCTTCGTTCTGATGGCATTGCAAGCACAAGGCGCCCTCACCGGCGTTCGTGATCACAGTGCCATCTGGCATCGTCACGGGGTTTAGGACCCGGAGCAGGTGCAGGTTATTGGTTGGCATCGTTTCTCCGTGCGGCTCATGGCAAGTCTGGCAGCCGATGGCTGAATAAACCGTGTTGGTCGTCGTGCTGCCTTCGATGCGGCCGATGAAACCATCGGAGGTGTGGCAGCCTACGCATTGCCAGTGGCTTGCGCCGGAGGGAATGCGGGTAGTCACAGCGTGACCGGAGGCGTACCATTCAGTGCCCTTGAAGTGATTTGTCGGGGCGTCGTGGCATTGGTTGCAATCGCCCGAGTTGACGGTTCTGCAAATCAGATTCGTATTCCCGAGGCTGTAAGCGTGTTGGCTGCCCGGACCGTGGCAGTTTTCGCACTGAATATTGGCAAGATTCTGCAGTGACGGCGGCATCGCCGCAAAGTTGCTGTTTGTCAATACGGTGGGGAACGTCCACCCGGTTTGGGTCATGACATCGTCAAATCCGCCATTGGTTACGCCCACTGTGGTATCCCAGCCAACCGTATGGCATTTCAGGCAGGACACGCTATAAAAGCCCAAAAGGCCATTGATGCCCTCGGTAAAAATGCTCGCGTGGGCGGTATTTTGCCAGGGATGCACCATGTCCTTCGCAATCTCGCCGCCGCTATGGCAAAGGGCGCATGTGTTAAAGCCCAGGTAGGTGCCGGCCGTGAGAGTGTAGGAGAGGTTCGTTGATACACCGGCGCTTGTGCTCACGGTGGCCGTTACGGTGTATTGTTCCGGCGTTAAGGGACTGCCCGCTACGTCGGGACGCAGGAGGGTGCGCGAAGCTACTTGATAGATCAATCTGTCGGTCGGTTCATAGACTGGCACATTTGTGCCCAGCGGACTCGTTGTCAGTACTGCTGCCGATCCAACGGGTTTGCTTATCAAAGACCACGTAACATTGGTGATGGTGGCGGCGGGCGTATTAGTGGTTACCTCAACCTCCAGATAAACCGGCGTGCCGATGCCTACGGTTGTCAAACCACCCGAGTTCTCAGTCGTTGAAGGGAGCCCGTAGGTTGTGACATCGCCGGGAGTAAGTGGGCGCGCGATGATTTGGCCATTGATCGGCGTTGTCGCGGCGCTTGCCGTTACCGTGGCAGCCATAGCCATGAGGACAACTGCCATGAGGGCTGCTGCCCCGCGCTTGGTTGAAGTATTATGCAGGATCATATTTTTGCTGTTGTGCGGCTGAGTGTTGTGCTCGAAAGAAATGGGTCCGGTTGAAAAAGTGAAATCACGTTATGGTTGGCGGCAAACCCATCAGGGCTTTTCGATGCTCGGGCTGGGAAGGAGTTGTTAAACATGAGGGTTAGCTGCAACAAACTGTGGGTTGGGGAAAAGTAAAATCGGGCTTGACCGCTGGTGCCGGCCATGTGGCCGTTACCGGCCGCTTAATAAGGCGCGCCATGAACTTTTGCACGCGTCCGGTGATGATTTCGTGGCAGCGCCCTAATTCCTGTTCGCGGAGCCGCACGTTTTCGCGGACGATCGACTCCAGGTGGTCCACATTGTAAAGATAAACATTCTCCAGCTCCTGCACGTTCGCGGCGATATCTCTCGGTACCGCAATGTCGATGAAAAATAAGGGGCGGCCGCGTCGGGCCGGTTGGACAGATGCCACCTGGTCACGGCGCAGGATTGTGTCCGGACTGCCCGTGGAGCTTACCACGATGTCAGATTGCGCCAGAGACGGCAGCAACTCTTCGAAGCGGACAGCGTGTCCGCCGAACTCTGCCGCCAGGTTCACGGCACGGTCATAGGAGCGGTTGGCGACGAGTACCGTGCGCGCCCCGCGTTTAGCTAGGTGCCGCACGCAAGCCTCGCCCATCTTGCCTGCGCCGATAATCATGACTGTCTTTTGGGACAGATCCCGGTCGAAAATACGTTCCGCCAGTTCCACCGCGACACTGCCGACCGAAGCTGCCCCCCGGCCGAGGTCGGTTTGAGTGCGGATTTCCTTGGCTGTCTGGAGTGCGGTCTGAAAGAGACGGTTGGTCACCCGGCCGGTGAGTTTCGCGGCTTGCGCTGTCTGGTAGGCCTGTTTGACTTGGCCAGTAATCTCTGTTTCACCCAAAACCATCGAGTCAAGGCTGCCGGCTACGGAAAAAAGATGCAGAGCAGCCTCCGCGCCTTCCTTCAGATAGAGGTAAGGGCTGAAATTCAGATCCTTATCGCAAAGGTCACGGAAAAGTCGACCCACGTCTACCTTCACGTCAGTGCCGGAAACCACACCGTAGATTTCAACACGATTACAAGTCGAAAGCAGAACGACTTCAGAGAGGTTGCCGCTTATTTTCAACCGGCAACCGTGACAGCGAAGGCGTGAGGGATGCACCGCCAGCTTTTCACGCATCTCCACCGGGGCCGTCTTGTAGCTCAATCCTGCAACGAAAAGCTTCATGGGAGGCGGTGCGGGCGGCTATTTTCGCGGCAGTAGGCCGAGACCGGGGAGCAGGTGTTCAGTTATCCAAAAACGGTGCCAAGCTGGACGATCTTGGCCAAATCTTGCGATTTGCCATACGAATTCAAGTCGGCCTTCGGAATTCACACTGCTAACTTAACTGAATAACCGCATTCCGCTTTACCTTCCTTGCCTTTCCCTTTGCATATTTTGTCTTCATTATGCAAGAATTGGAGAATGATTGCTAATCTTACTTTGTTAATTAGTAGAGCGAAAGTGATTCAATGTCTGGGAGCCTTGGTGGAAAAAGTGATAATTTTAGATAATCTTAAATCAGCAATAAGAAAAATATAAATTATGGTTAATGGCCGAGTCGGCAATCCCGGTCTCAAATGGGCCGGCAGATAGTCGCAAACCGGGCGGGGAGATTTACGTTGCCGCGCGATTGCTTTAGCTCGATTTCAATGAGGCTCAGGTGATGCTGGGTCTTCAAATATGCAAAATATAATCCCCAGGCTTATTCCCGTGGCATGGTTCGTGCCCACTGTTGCAAGTTGCTCTGGCTTTATAGCAGAGCTGATACAATGGGACTGAACATGAATCGCTGCAGAATCTGTCATGGCATCGCGCGCAACCTTATATGGTTGTCTGTGGTGGCATGCTTGATCCAACTCGTAACGGCCGTAGGTATCGCGGAGGACACATTTCCGGTGCTCCAAATTGGGACGCAAGCGTACACAAATGTGACGGTTACCACCAAGGCGAAGAACTATATCTTTATCCTTCATGCGCAGGGCATGACCAACATCAAAATCGCCGATCTTTCGCCTCAGCTTCTGGAGCAGCTTGGGTATGTGGTTGCGAAGGAGAAGCAGACCAATACCACAGTTGCGGTGTGGGCGAACCGGCAAATGGCAAAAATTGAAGGGCCGCAAATTAAGAACATACAATTGCAACTACAACATTTGTTGCGCGGCAATGGCCCCTACGGATTCCCGTCTTGCCCTTCGATTACTCCGAAGGTGGTTCTTGCTGCGCTGGGGATTCTGCTCTTTTGCTACTTGTTCTTCTGTTATTGTTGCAGCCTGATTTGCGAAAAAGTCGGTGCGAAGCCGGGTGGCATGATCTGGCTGCCTTTCCTCCAGCTCTTCCCATTGCTTCGCGCCGCCAGCATGTCGCCTTGGTGGTTTTTCGCCTATTTTGTGCCGTTTCTCAACATCGTGGCTCAGGTTCTTTGGTCGGTAAGAATCGTTAGGGCCCGCGCCAAGAGCGCTTGGGTTGCGCTCTTCCTTCTGCTCCCGGTCATCAATGTGTTCGCCTTTCTTTACCTCGCATTTTCGACTAACTCACCGGAAAAAGAGGAGAAAACTGTCGAGATCATGACGCTTGAAGCAGCCTGAGCTTTAGAGAGGTTCCGCGTTTAGGTAAAACGTTGCTTGGTGCGCAGGAGTCGTGCGTCTCTGTTCGTCCCTTCGCTTGTGTTCGCGTTCGATAGGTGTTGCCGTGGGGCGGATTGCGGGGCGATGGTGATTGTGTGATGTTCCGGCATGCCTTGAGGCGTTGCTTTTTTGTGCCCTTTCCCCGCGGTTTGCATACAATCCGGACTTCGAGAATGAAACCTGCAGCTTACGATTTGCTGGAACGAGTTCGTCAACAGAAACCTGTTGTCCATCATCTGACAAATTGGGTGACCATTTATGATTGTGCTCAGGTAATCAAGACCCTTGGCGCCTCTCCGGTCATGGCCCATGCTAAGGAGGAAGTCGGCGACATGGTCCAGATCGCCTCAGCCCTTGTGCTGAACATTGGCACGCTGACAATCGATTTCGTTGAAGCAATGAAAATAGCGGCCATAAGCGCCAACAGCAGGGTTATACCCGTTATTTTGGACGTCTGTGGCGCAGGAGCAACCAGATTGCGGGACCGGAAATGCGAGGAATTACTCGGTGCGGCTACGGTTGATGTGATCAAGGGAAATTCTTCCGAAATAGCCCGTGTCAGCGGCGAAAATGTTACCACGAGAGGAGTCGATGCGACCAAGGTAGGGGGAAATCTCATGTTACTGGCGCAAAAGCTCGCGCGTCAGCGTGATGCTACGGTTGTCGCGACCGGCGAAGTGGATATTGTGACGGATGGAAAGAAAACCTATTTAGTGAAGAATGGCCATTCATTGATGACGCGTGTGGTCGGCACTGGATGCATGGCGACATCGGTTATCGGTGCATTCGCGGCGGTGGAACCCGATTTGAGTTTGGCTGCGGCTTGCGCCCTGGCCTGCTATGGGATCGCGGCGGAGCTTGCCGCCAAGAAAGCGGCGGGGCCGGCATCATTTAAAAACAGGCTATTTGATTGCCTCTACAGCCTGGATCGGGAAACGGTGGACAAGATGCAGAAAATTGAAGTTGTTCCGTCGTCATGAACGCGGTCTCCTGGCGCAAGGCAATTGTCGATTACATTCGGGCGCAAGCGCAGCCTCCAGACAAGTTCAGTCACCAAATTCGGTTATATCACCTTGCCCGGAGGCTCTCTGCAAACAGGACTTTTGATGATGACTTGCTGTATGCAGCGGCCTGGATGCACGACCTGGGAGTTTTTATTGGACACCGCCCGGAGGCGCCGGAGGCACTGGCGGTTTGGGATCATGTCGCCTACGCGGTGAGAGAAGTGCCGTCCCTCCTCAAACATTTTGGGTTTCCGGTGGAAAAGATTCCTGCGGTCACTGAAGTCATTCGCACACATCTTCCTTCGGCTGAACCAACGTGTTTCGAGGGCGTGCTGCTGCGGGATGCCGATATCCTGGAGCAACTGGGCGCAGTTGGCATCCTTCGCATCATCAGCAAGATCGGCCGGGACACGCGGTTTGTCCGGTTTGGGGATGCGCTCCGTGTCCTCCGCCGGAATTCAGAGGAGCTGCCCGCCAAATTGCGGCTGGACTCCGCGCGCCGTCTGGCTGAACCGCGCGTAAGAGTCTTGCAGGCTTTCCTGGAAGCTGCCGAAACTGAAGCGCAGGGGAATGAATGGTGACTGTGAAGGCGTTGCCGGAAGATGTGAGCCGAGTCACATCGACTGCTATTTGCGGGCGGATGCGACGTGCTTGCCGTGGATTTTCTGGGTGTGAAAATCCCAGAGTAACCAGTCATCGTCAGTCACGAAGCGGTTGAGTTTGCTGTCCCACTTTTTGGGCAGCCGGTCGTTGAGGCTCTCAATAAAGGGCAACAAGGGCCGCTTTGGAGGGAACTGCTTCTCGTGGTGGTCAATCATGATGTCAGCATGCCAGCCAAACCGTCTGCGATAGGGAGCAAAACCAAAGCCGTCGAAGAAGTTTTCGCCGCCGACGAGAGGCACATACCAGAGATGAGGAATGCCGGACGGGTTTTCCTTAATCGGAATCTCCCGCTCGAGGATCTGTAGCAACTCGGTGCCCTCAGGATCGTTCTGCAAGTGTTCACGCAGCTCGTGAAGTGTTGGGAACACAATGGGCGGGCTGACGAACAGCACTGGTTTGTGCTGTATGGTAGCCGTGATGATTTCGTGCGGGGTGCCGACGCTGTAGATGTTGGTGGGGCAATAGGAAATGCTGAAATCGCTGGTGTCAACCATGCGCAAATCGATATGGAGTGTTTCCCAGAACTGTCGGGCACACCGGGCCCGTGCCATCGCGCCGCTCCTTCCGCTTTGGTAAGTCCACTGCTTGCGGATGCGTTCTCCGGTCTTGACGTCCTCGCGACCGTATTCGTGGAGGCCGCGCACGTCTGGCTTGAACCAGGGATCAAAAACCGTCACGCCCATTTGTTGCAGGAACTGGCCGACCCGGTTGCGCCAGCCGAGCTTCTTTTCCACTACCCGAGATGCCACGAAATCCATCGGGCCGGACAAATAAACCCGTGCACCTTTTAGCAATCCGTCCTTGCGTTTCGACTTGGCCATCTCGGGGATTAAATTACAAAACAAATGCCGGCTCAAGCCTCTTTGAGCAAGCCATCCGCTACGCCTGCGTGTAAACCTCGGCACCTTTCTCGACGAACTCCTTTGATTTTTGTTCCATGCCTTTCTCGATGGCCTCGTTTTCGGTGATGCCGTGTTCGGCGGCGTATTTCCGAACGTCTTCGGTGATCTTCATCGCGCAGAAGTGCGGGCCGCACATAGAACAGAAATGCGCGAGTTTGGAGCCTTCCTGCGGCAGGGTTTGATCGTGAAATTCACGGGCGGTGACCGGGTCAAGGCCGAGGTTAAACTGGTCACCCCACCGGAATTCGAAGCGGGCCTTGCTCAGCGCATGATCGCGATGGCAGGCGGACGGGAGGCCTTTGGCCAGGTCGGCGGCATGGGCGGCAATCTTGTATGCAATGACGCCATCTTTGACGTCTTTTTTGTTCGGCAGCCCAAGGTGTTCTTTGGGAGTGACGTAGCAGAGCATCGCGCAGCCGTACCAGCCAATCATCGCCGCACCGATTGCGCTGGTTATATGGTCGTAGCCGGGGGCGATGTCGGTCGTGAGCGGGCCGAGCGTGTAAAACGGCGCTTCGTTGCACCACTCCAGTTGCTTATCCATGTTCTCTTTAATGAGATGCATGGGGATATGGCCGGGGCCTTCGTTCATGACCTGGCAATCCATTTTCCAGGCAATTTTCGTCAACTCACCCTGGGTGCGCAGCTCGGCAAACTGGGCTTCGTCATTGGCGTCGGCGATGGATCCGGGACGGAGTCCGTCGCCGAGGCTGAAAGCAACATCGTAGGTGCGCATGACTTCGCAAATCTCGCGGAAATGCGTGTAAAGGAAGCTTTCCTGGTGGTGGGCCAAACACCATTTGGCCATAATCGAGCCACCGCGTGAAACGATACCGGTAACGCGATTGGCTGTGAGCGGAATATGCCGTAATAGGACGCCGGCATGGACGGTAAAGTAATCCACACCCTGTTCGGCCTGCTCGATGAGCGTGTCACGGTAAACTTCCCAACTGAGTTCCTCGGCTTTCCCGCCGACTTTTTCAAGGGCCTGGTAAATGGGCACGGTACCGATGGGCACGGGGGAGTTTCGGATTATCCATTCGCGGGTTTCATGGATATTTGTGCCGGTGGAAAGATCCATGACGGTGTCCGCGCCCCATTTGGCCGCCCAACGCATCTTTTCGACTTCCTCCTCGACGCTGGAGGCGAGGGCGCTGTTGCCGATGTTAGCATTAATTTTCACCAGGAAATTGCGCCCGATGATCATGGGCTCGCTTTCTGGGTGGTTGATGTTGGACGGGATAATCGCCCGGCCGCGGGCGACTTCATCCCGCACGAATTCGGGCGTAATGAATTGCGGGATGTTGGCGCCGAAAGATTCGCCGCTAAGGTCTCGGACAGTGGCGTGCTGGTGTTCACGGCCAAGGTTCTCGCGGATGGCTATGAATTCCATCTCCGGTGTGATCATGCCCTTGCGGGCATAATGAAGCTGGGTGACGGCTTTGCCGGTTTTCGCGCGAATGGGAGTGGAAGGGAGTGGGGCGGGGACTGTTGTGTGTTTTGTGCCTTCGGATAAGCGCGGAACTGCTTCGACGTCACCTCGGGCAAGGATCCACGACCGTTTGAGAGGTGGCAGGCCATGGTCGACATTGCCTTCGAAATCGGGGTCACCCCACGGGCCGGAACAGTCATAAATGCGGATCGGTTTATTGGGTTCGAGACGCCCTGCGGAAGATTTTGTCGGGCTTAGCTTGATTTCACGGAAGGGCACCCGCACGCCGGCATGAATCTTTCCCTGGACATAGATCCGGTCTGAGTTGGGCAACCGCTCGCTGCTGTGGGGGGAGTTTTCCAGCTGCTGGGTTTTGATAGTCGAACGGCGCTCGCGTCGAGCCGATGAACGGGCTTCGGGGCGTCTGTCCGCCACACGTTTATTTCGCATACTTATTAATCAGTGCTGGTGTGGGGGACCATGACGGGTTCCCTTCGCCAGCATTACCTGGAGCAGGTTCAACGGGTCTGCGGCGCTCCCGCGCAGCACTCTCAGCCTTTGCGCGGACATCCATCCAGCGCTGGTTGGCTCCCCTGTAATATTGAAACTTTAAACCGGTGCGGTTGGGTGGTCAAGCAGGCGGAACCCGGCCTGAAGTGGCCTGATCAGAAATCGACCAGCGCCATAGGCGTGGCATATTTGTAGAAACCCAACCCCCCAAAAATTACAGCCCCATCGTGGCGGAGCAGGGGAGGGACTCTACTGTTGCATTATCGTGGGGCCACCATTTTTTGAAATTCAGGCAGTAGCTTCATTGGATTAAACCGGGCGTCTTCTCGAGCCTCGGCGCGCAGGTCTCTCGCCTTGGAGTCGGTTTGAAGTCGTTTGGCATTCAACTCCAGGGCCCGGTTGAGCGCTGACAGAGCCTCCTGGGTCCTGCCGACGTTGGATTTGAAGGCGGCCAGATCATACCACGCTTCCGGATTTGAGGGCATGACCTTGACCAGTTTCTCCAAAGCCTGTTCGAGTTTTGGCAGATTTGATATTTGAGCATAAGCGCGCGCGATGCCAACGACGGTGTTTGGGTCCACGTCAGGCTGATTGAGCAAACCGTCGAGGATCTTTGTGCCGCGATCGATTTGTTGCATCTGAAAGTAAACGCTTGCCAGGTCGAACGCAGCTTGAGCGTTGCGGGGATTTTTCCGGACTTCATCCTCCAGTTGCGACAGATTTCCCTTGAGCTTCTCGATTCCGGTTTGCTGTTTGCTGAGACTCCGGAGGTTGTCCACTAAACCGCTCACCTGGGCGTTATACGGGTCAAGTTTCAGGCAGGTTTCGGCGATCAGGAGGGCGTCCTCGATGCGATTGAATTGGGACAACAGCTGGGCATAGCGGAACACGGCTTCCGGACTGTAGGGGCAGAAGGCAAACGCCTGCTTGAAGGCGAAATCGGCCTCCCGAAACACGCGTTGAAACTGGGCCGGGGTTTTAGGACGATATTCCGGCGGGCATTGCGGGCCAAGACGCCAGGCAAAGATGCCGCCGATGGAACTGCGCAGTTTCGAAAATGATTTCTGTCCGTCGCTGTCGTAGACAAACTTCCGGTCTCCGGTGAAACCATTAAAGTTGCGGCGGAGATAAGTTCTCTCGATCCAATCGGCAATTTCCTTGACCGGAGTATCGTAGTCCATGATGTCGCCGGTGAACCGTTTTGAGTATTGCTTCCAGAACTGGTGATCCCGGTTCAGGATGTCCTCCGTCAACTCCGGCAGCGGTTCCCGGTTGATCTTCATGATAACGCCGTAGGGCGTTAGGTAGGGATACATCCAATCGAGCGGGAAGCTCTCCTCAACAAAGAATTCGTTTTTCGGGTTATGGTCGAAAATGACCTTGGTGAGAAGACCGTTGATGGCCATTACCGCAACCTGGCCGGAAACTTGGACCCGGTTCTCAACCACATGCACGTCCTCGCCGGGTTTGAGCTGGTTAAGCTGAAGTCGTCTTTGGGCGTCCTGCAGGTAATCTGTAAAGCACCGCTGGGAGTCTTCGGGGGTGGGGATATAGATCTCACGGTCGGGGTAAACGCCGCCGAGGCTTTTGGCAATTTCCTTCGGGTAAGCCGCTTCCAGTAAAAGCCGATTGAGGCGGATACGGGTAAAGCTCTGAGGATTTTGCCGGATAAAGTCAGCCAGGTATTCGGAAATGGTTGCCTGCTTAAACCGTTGCGGTTCATAGAGCGGGCCGTTGTTGGATAGGTCCGCGATTTCTTTTGCGAGCTGCTGTTGCTTGCGACGCAGACTCTCGGATGTATTCCCGTCGGCAATATCCTGATCCACCTCATTCTTCTCCTGCTGCTTGGCGGCGAGGCGTTGCTTGACATCAAGTTCACGCCGCAACAGCACGTTGAGGTCTCTGGCCAGGCAGCGTCGAAGGAGAAGGTCATCTCCCTTGCCGGAGAGAAGCTGCTGGGTTTCCGCGCTTAGGTTTTCGTAGAGATATTTCGAGAGCGGAGCCTGCTGCTGGCTGGGGCGCAACTTCGCCGCAAATGCCGGCAGGTCAATAAAGTCGTTTCCCACAAACCACGACGTGTAGGTTCGACGCTGTTCTTCGACGCGGCCACCGAGATTTTCGAACAGGGTGTCCAGCGGAGATGCCAGGCGGGCAATGAGATTGGTCTTGTAGTTCAGCTCCTTTTCTTTGGCCGAGCGCAGCAGTTCAGAGAAGAACGGTGGATCAATTTGTAAACTGCGGTTGTAATGCGCGCGGATGTAGTTCAGATAGGTGCCGTCAGCCAGTGCGTTTTGCGTGATGATGTAAACATCGCGGCGGTCAAAATGCTGGTCCTCCAGAGGCTGGCAATTGTGGGGCGTGAAGCTTTCGCAGAAGATGATGTAAGTCGGGCAGAAGCGGCCCGGGTCGGTGCCGCCAAAGAGCACGGCGTCTTTGGTCATTTCTGGATAGATCGGTTTGCCATCGGCGCTCTTGAAGGGCGGCGTGAACATGTCGTGGCCGAACCAATAGCCAAACCAGTGGTTGTGTTGGTCGCTGTCATACCAATGGGACAAGACCGAGTACAAAGGCATGGCCGTAAAGAGCGCTAGCGTGATCAGCAACGGAGCGCGGTTGCGGTAGGCGACCAGGGCGAGAACAAAGAGCAGGGGCACAGCTACCAGCACGAGATTCCCGAAAATGGGCAAGCCGAGCTGGTTCTTCGCGAAGGCCGTCGCGACCCAATGCGGAAATTCTGACAACGGAATCTCGCCGGCAGGACCGAAGAATGTTTTGGCGGTCGCATCGTAAAGGCAATAAAGCGCGAGTACCACAGCGACAATGCCTCCCAGCAAACCCCATCGCCGGAATCTCTGGTAATGCGTGGCCATGAAGGCGGCGGTTAGTGCCAGGCCGTAGCCTATGAGGGCGGCCACCACGGTGTGGGAGTTGTTGAAAAACACCTTGACGAGATCCGCAGAGGAACGGTCGGGGGTCGGGTTGAGCAGGATGACGAGCAACACGCCAAGGCACAGGTAAATGACGCTCAAGCCAATAATCCAGGCCTGCTCGCGTCGCTGCATTCTGAAGAAGAACAGGAATGGCACCAAAGCAATAAACATGTAAACCCAGGTGAACTCCCCCGCGACGCCGGTGATAAGCATGATCACTTGGCTCAGGAAGCGGCCCGGTTCAGTGATGATGTCCGTTGGGTTGGGTTGTTCGTACTGCCCGCGGCTTAGCGCGTGGAAGAAACCCTCGACTGTTCGCGGATAACCCCATTGCATCGGCGGATTGGTCATGCCGGAGACCGCCAGGTAGAGGTAAAACGAGGCGCCGGCGATCCAAAGAAACCCCAGGAGCATCACCCAGAGCCACTCCTGTCCCAGAGTCCGGGTTTTCCATGTCAGATAAATAAGCCCAATGGCTGAACCAGCCCCTACCATGCCGAAGAATATCGCGCGGCTGGAATCGTCATGGGAGAGCAGCATGAGTTCGAGGAAGCAGCAGGCTGCGAGAAGGCACAGGCTGCGTGCTATTTCGACGCCTTTTGATTTAGTGACGATTGCCAGCCAGACGCTCGACAGGAGTGAGCCAAGACCGACCACATGGAAGATCAACAGCAGGCCGGGTTTTGAAAGGTTCGAGAAGATTTGCTGCCCTGTGACCTGGTAGTACAGGTAGCAGAGCATGTAAATTACAAAATTCCCGAAAAGTACGTCGCGGCCCATTCGCTGGTTGCCCGCGGCAATGGCAACCTCTACTCCAATGGCAGCCACGATGAGGCTTTGGTGGGTCGTAAAGCAAATTCCGAAAACGAACAGCGCCCAGCAGAGATAACGATATTGGTGCGGCGCATAAAGCCAGCGCATGATGCAGACCAAAACGATCAGGAACCAGGGCACGCTGGTCACGGCAATACGATTAACCGCGATCGACTCCTTCCACATAAACCCGTCCAGCCCCATGAGCAAACCGGCGACAAACCCGGAAACAATGCAAATGGCGGTTTCCCATTTGCCGGTCATGACTTTGAGCTCTTCGATGCCCTCCATGAACATGCTGCTGCCGCGGGAGACTATCAGCGCTATGAGCCCGCAGGCCAGCGCCCCAAGAAATGCCTCTCCGAGCGCCACTCGCCAAGCCATGTTGCCAACAGGCACCAGAACCGTCCAAAGCCAGCTGTAAATCGTCCAGACCGGGTACCCGGGGGGGTGAGGTATCCCGGCATAGAAAGAACCCGTCACGAGTTCTCCGGAATCTTCCAGCGTCAACTCCGGAGCTAGGGTGAGAAAATAGATCACCCCGACCACGGAGAATGTGATGGCCAGTGCCAGCCAATCGATCTTCCGGAAAAGGGGTGCTAACGGCACCGGCGCAGGAGTGGGAGTGGGCGCAGGCTTTTGCGGTGTTGGGGATTTGCCGCGTTCAAGGGGTCTGGGGGTTGCCATAAAATGTTAATGGTTGCTTTGAATTCGCGTCTTGAGACTGGTCAAGACCATTGAAATTCGGGCCTTGAACTGTGCGGAAGGACGCTGTAACGCCCAATCCCGAAGTTCATTCTCCAGGTCTTCCATTGTTTTCTCGTCTTCCATCAAGCAACGTTGCTGTAATAGACACCATACCCGGTTGGATTTGTCTAAAGCCAGCCGATTTTTCGAAGCTTCCACGCGGCGGTCACGCTTTATGTGCTCCGATTGTGCTCCGGAAAAATCTCCAACTGTCGCGCGACTTGGAGTTCCAGGAATAAGACCGGATATGCCCCCAATAAATAGCGACTCCGTATTTATAGATAGCAGGATCGAGCACAGCAGGAACCCCTGCAGAGATTTATGCGCCCTGTGACGGCACGCGAGCAGTCCGCTAAATTAAAGATATTCCCCACGCCTTAAAAATGTTAGATAAAACCACAGAACTCCGATGAATGACAAAGTTAAGAATGACCAGGCGGATGAGCAGTCTCTGGTGCGGCTCTACATGGAACTGACGGGAGTCAACGAGTCCGGCGCGCGCAATGTCTTTATGTACGTCTGTCCGCCGGACAGGGAATCCACGGCACAAGCCAGCCCAATCGTGATGGATGCCGCTGCGTCCGATGAACCGGATGAACGGCTGCCCCAATCACCGTTCTCCTCGCTTGTTGTAACGTGCTTTGCCTTTGTGGGGTTATGGCTCTCCGCCCCTGCTGCCCGGGCGGTCCAGTCCATGCCTCTGACAAACGCCTTCATCACCCAGCCTCTCTCATTGGCTGACGCGGTGAACACAGCACTGCAGCGGAATCCGAACATTTTGCGCGCGCAGAAGGATCTCGAGGTTGCGGAGGGTGTGGTCGTGCAAACCCGGGCCGTCGCCGTCCCTAAAATCAATATCATTGGAGGCTATTCCGCTGTTGCGCGAAGTGACACGGATATCATCACGGTTCCCGGCGAGCCTGGCTTTAGCTTCGGCAATGACCAGAACTGGATATCCCAGATAAGGATTGTGCAATCTCTTTACGAAGGAGGACGCATTCTTTCTTCGTTGCGAGTTGCCCGGCTGACCCGGGAGCAGTCCGTGTTGAATTACCAGACCGCGGTTGCCAATACGGTGCTCGATGTCGAACTCGCCTACTACGATGTCCTGCTCGCTCGCCAGCAGATTGCTGTTCAGGAAGCTTCCGTTGAGTTGCTCGGGAGCGAATTGGCCGACACGACGCGGCGGTTTGACGCTGGTACCGTCCCGCGCTTCAATGTGCTCCGCGCCCAGGTTGAATTGGCCAATGCGAAGCCACGACTTATCCGCGCACGGAACACATACCGCATCGGCAAAAACAACCTTGCCAACCTGCTTGGTTTTAATGTCCCCCGGGACACCTTTGAAGACGTTCCTCTGGCCCTTTCGGGCAAGCTGGAGGCTGAGCCCTTCAAGGTGGATCTCCCGCACGCCATTTCCCTGGCGCTCGATCTGCGCACCGAACTTCGTTCCTTGCGGAAAGTTCAGGCATTGCGTAACGAGGATATCGTCATCGCCAAAGCCGGTTATAAGCCCAGCTTCCAGGCCTATGTGGGCTATGATGCGCACAATTCGATGCTAAGCCAGGACCTTGGTAATACTGACTATGGCTGGATTACTGGTGTGCAGTTGACGTGGAATATTTTTGACGGGCTTCTGACCCGGGGAAAGGTGCAGCAGGCCACCGCCCTTTACGGACGTGCCGGAGTCGAGTTGGATGATGTCAGCCGCCGCATCGAACTCGAGGTGCGCACAGCCTATTCGAATTTCATCGAAGCTGACGAGGTGCTCAAGTCCCAGGAAAAGGTTGTCGAGGAAGCCGAAGAAGCCGTGCGCTTGGCTATGGCGCGGAACGACGCCGGTACCGGCACCCAGTTGGATGTCCTGAGCGCGCAGACTGCGCTCACAGAAGCGCGCACGACTCAAATCCAGGCCCTTCATGACTACTCGGCGGCCCGCGCCCGACTGGAACGTGCAGTGGGCGCAAATATCCCGAGTCAGCTCGGGCAGCATTGAGCGTTGTCTTTTGCCGGGACCCGTTCCTTCCAGTGGGCCCTCTGCAAATCGTGTGGGCGCGAACCGGGTTTGGTATGAATAGGCGGAAAATTGCTGCATGACAGAAAACCAGACAGGCAGCCCGACCAGTTCCGGGGAACGGATTTCCTTCCCGCCCGGCCTGCATAATGCCTTCTGGTTCGCCACGTTCAACGCCTTGTCGTTCCAGATAGTCCTCAGCAGCCCCATGGTGCTTTACGCCAAAAGCTTGGGCGCGAGCGCCACCGTGCTGGGCATCATTGCCGGTATGATGCCCCTGCTGGTCATCTTCCAGATCCCGGCTGCGAACCACGTCTCCCGGATCGGTTTTAAACGGTTCGTCTATGCCGGGTGGGGCACTCGTGTCCTGTTCATTTTCGGCATGGCTTTCGTCCCTCTCACCGGCGGGTTTCTCGATGCGAAATCCCGCCTTGCCTTGATGTTGATGTTGTTGTTCGGGTTTAACCTCTCCCGCGGCATTTCGAGCTGCGCTTGGTTGCCCTGGCTTACTGCCCTCGTGCCGCCAACCCTCCGCGGAAAATATCTCGTCAAGGAAGCTGCCGTGACAAATCTATCGAGTTTTTTCACTTTCCTCATCGCTGCCGGCTGCCTCTTCGGCGAGCCGCGCCCATGGCAATTCGCCCTCCTGTTTGCTTTCAGCGCCGTCATGGGCGCTGTGAGCTTGAGATCTTTGAAACGCATGCCTGATGCGGAAATGGCCGAGCCCGCCCGTGCCTCAAAAGGCCCTGTACCTTGGCTGGAAATGGTTCGCTATCCGCCCTTCTCGAAACTGCTCTGCACCGTTGCGGCGTGGTCTGTTGCCTATGGTGGAATCACCGTCTTCACCGTCTCCTTCCTCAAGACCGAAGCCGGCATGTCGGAAACCAAAATCCTCCTCGTTACCTCCATTGCCTTTCTTGGCGGCCTTGGCAGTTTGTGGTTCCTCGGCTCTCGCCTCGACCGGCTTGGCAGCAAACCGGTCCTCACTTTTTCCTACGCTGCCTGGCTCGCCGTTCTCGCCGGATGGGTTTTGCTTTCTGGCGGAGTTCTCCCCATGCATCAATCCCTGCTGCTCATCTTGCAGATCCTGATGGGATTGCTGGCCGCGTTGGTTCAAATGGCCCATACCCGCCTCGCCATGGCCATCATCCCCGTCATGGGCCGAAACCATTTCTTTGCGATCTATTCCGTCGTCGGCAACGTCACTCTGGGCCTGGCGCCCATCGGGTGGGGACTGCTTATTGACGCTGCGGGCAAGGCATCGCCGCAGTGGCTTGGCCTGTCTTGGAACCATTATACTGTCTTTTTTGCAACTGCCGCCATCGTTTACCTTGTCACCCTTTGCCTCGCTCGCCGGCTCGTGGAACCCGAAGCCGCCAGTATGGACGAACTATTGCGCGAAATTCTGATCCAATCCCCGCAGCGCTTCTGGGTTCGGTTCTGGCCCCGTGGGTGACCATCCGAGTTGACTCACGGCTAAATGTTGCCGGAGGGTGGGTCCTCATTGAGCCCGTGGAGCCGTTTCATGTTGCAGCTCGGATCGCCTTTTTGCTATGTTCCGCTAGCTATATGGCAGCTATCGGGCGATTTCAGAAAGGCGACGACATCTTTTACGCCAAGGTCGTTGATGGTGAAATCTACCGTGTTCGTGGGGATGTTTTTGGTTCCCCGTCGTTCGAGAGGAAGCCCATGAAGCTTAAAGGCGTCCGCACCCTCACGCCCGTCATCCCATCCAAGATAATTGCTGTTGGGCTTAACTATGCCGACCACGCCCGCGAGAGCGGTAAACCTTTGCCTAAAGAACCATTGTTCTGGTTGAAAGCCACTTCCTCCCTCATACCCGACGGCGGCAAGATAGAAATCCCGTTTCCCAACCATCGGACTGACTTTGAAGCCGAGTTGGCCGTCGTCATCGGACGGCGCATCCGCAACGTGGCCCCTGCCGCCGCCGCTCGTTATATTTTTGGCTTCACCTCTGCCGAAGACATCAGCGACCGCACTATTCAGCATCGGGAAAGTCAGTGGGCTCGAGCCAAATCCTTTGACACGTTCACGCCTTTGGGACCGTATATCGAAACCAAGATAGACCCGCAGGACCTGACTATTCAGCTCTTCCAAAATGGCCAGTTGCGTCAGAACTCGAGCACGAGTGAGTTGATTTTCAATTGCTACCAGCTCGTCAGCTTTATCTCCACGAACATGACCCTCTTCCCGGGCGATGTTATCCTTACTGGAACGCCCAGTGGCGTTGGCCCAATCAAATCCGGCGACCGGCTCGAAGTTCGCATTCAAGGCCTGGCCCCCCTCATAAACTCAGTCAAGTAAGCGGCAGCAAGTGTCCCCCTGTTCCGCGCCCCCGCGGAAAGCACCAGGTAAGTCCTGTACTCAACCTTCATCCTGCCGTCCATCCCCCTTCGGTGTCTTTGTTATCCTGTTTAAAATCCGCGTTCCATGAGTGCTTTAGATTCCCATTTCCTTCTGTGGAATCTGTGCTTATGCGAGGCCGACGTTCGGTCTGTGGCTAAAATTTCGCTTCTTTGCAGCGATTTGGAACCAGCTTGTCGCAGCCAGTTGCTACCAGTCACAGTCATCAACCGCTAGTCACTTCCCAATTCAGATTCAATTCTGATTGGACAACTCGCCCTCCGCATACCACATTTCGCACCTTATATGCGCTGGTCTGATACTCTCATTCCCACTTTGAAAGAGACTCCCGCCGAAGCGGAGATTGTCTCGCATAAACTTCTCTTGCGTGCCGGCCTCATCCGCAAGCTTACGGGCGGCCTTTACACCTTTCTGCCCCTTGGCTTGCGCGCCCTCCGCAAAGTCGAGCAGATCGTCCGTGAAGAAATGAACAGTGCCGGCGCCCTCGAGCTGCTTATGCCCGCCCTGCAACCGCCTGAAATCTGGCGGCAGAGCGGCCGCTATGAAACCGCCAGGGACGTTCTTTTCAAAGTCCGCGACCGCGCGAAAAAAGAATGGGTTCTCGGTCCCACTCACGAAGAGGTCATCACCACGCTTGTTGCCGGCGAAATCAATTCCTATCGCCAGTTGCCCAAAAACTTCTACCAGATCCAAACCAAGTTCCGCGATGAAATCCGCCCGCGCTTCGGCCTCATGCGCGCCAAGGAATTTATCATGAAGGACGCCTACAGCTTCGACGCCACTGACGAGGCTTCGCAGGTCAGCTACCGCAAGATGTTCGACGCCTACACGCGCATTTTCCAGCGCTGCGGCCTCAAGACCATTGCTGTCGAGGCCGATACCGGCGTTATGGGCGGCAAATTCTCCCATGAATTCATGGTCCCCGCCGAAACCGGCGAAAACGAAGTCGTATTCTGTGATGGCTGTGGTTACGCCGCCAATGTTGAGAAAGCCGCCAGTCGCGTCTCCGCGCCCTCGGCTCTCAACGCCACACCCTCAACTATTGAAAAATTCGCCACTCCGGGCGTCCTGACCATCGAAGCGCTGACTGAAGCCCCCTACAACGTGGCCGCTGATCATCAGATCAAGACCCTGGTCTATAAGGTCGAGAGCGGCATCGTGCTCATTCTTCTCCGCGGGGATGACCAGCTCAATGAAGCCAAACTTACCGGCGCCCTTGGCACTGCAACCTTCCGGCCCGCCGAACCCGAAGAGATTTTCACCGCCCTCGGGGCGCATCCCGGCAGCCTCGGCGCTGTTGGCGTTTCCAAATTCACCGTCTATGCCGACGAACGGCTTCGCTCCGCCGCCGGCATGACCACCGGTGCAAACGAAGACGGCTTTCACCTTCGGCACGTCGCTGTTGACCGTGACATCCACGTCAAGCACTGGTCCGACCTCCGTCTCGTTCGGGCCGGCGAACCCTGCTTGAAATGTGGCCAGCCCTTGAAAGTCCAGCGCGCCATCGAGGTCGGCCACATCTTCAGGCTCGGTGCCAAATATAGCCAGGCTCTCAATGCTCTATTTCTTGACGAAGCTGGCAAGCAGCAACCGGCCATCATGGGCTGTTACGGCATTGGTGTCACCCGCACCCTCCAGGCTGTCATCGAGCAGTCCCACGACGATAATGGCATCATCTGGCCCGTCAGCGTCGCCCCTTACACAGTCTGCATCACCCCGCTCAATGTTGCCCCTGACAGCGAGGTCATGAAACGCGCCGAACAAATCTACGCCGACCTCACCGCTCGCGGCGTCGATGTCATCCTCGACGACCGCAACGACCGGCCTGGAGTGAAGTTCAAGGATTCCGAGCTCGTCGGTTTTCCCATTCGCGTCGGCATTGGGGAAAAATCCCTTGCCAAAGGTGAGGTCGAGGTCAAACCTCGTGCGGGTGCCCTCATCCCTGTAAAATTAGAACAGGCGGTCGAAAAAGTTCTTGAGCTGATCAAACACACCCTCGCTTGATACGACTGTTGCTGGAGACTCGGTTTCAATATTATGGCTGTGCTGTCCACGATGATTGATCGCCAGACGTTCTACGAACAACGGGCTGCCTGCCGGGCCAGGGAAAGCGGGCGCTTTTATAACCGTCTGCTTTGGAAACATTACGCATTCCTCATTCCGCCCGGCCGCCGCGTTCTTGAGCTTGGCTGCGGGTTGGGCGATTTGCTGGCGGCGGTGAAACCAGCGCGGGGTGTGGGGGTGGATTTTAGTCCGGCAATGGTCGCGCTGGCGCGCCAGCGCCACCCGGAGCTTGAATTTCTAACCGCTGACGCCGCAAAATTCACCGCCTCCGAAAAATTCGATTATATTCTTCTCTCCGATTTGGTGAACGATCTGCAGGATGTTCAGGCCGTTTTCGAACAACTGCACTCGGCCGCGCAGCCGCGCACGAGGCTGGTGGTGAACTTTTTCAACAACCTGTGGCGTCCGTTGCTGCATGCGGCTGAAAGGTTGGGATTGAAAGCGCCGACCCTGCTCCAGAACTGGCTTTCCGCTGATGATGTAAAGAATCTTCTCCACCTTGCCGGCTGGGAAGTGATCAAGACTGAAGCGAAGATCCTCTGGCCGGTGCGCTTGCCGCTCCTGGATTGGATTTGCAACCGGTGGCTGGCGCCGCTGATGCCGTCGTTTTGCCTGACAGTTGTTATTGTTGCCCGCCCTAAACCGCAACCTGCCGCACGCCCCCAATATCGGTGTTCGGTCGTTATTCCAGCCCGAAATGAGTCCGGCAATATTGAAGACGCCGTGAGGCGAACGCCGGAGATGGGGGCGGGAACAGAGATTATTTTCGTCGAAGGCCACTCGAAAGATGATACGTGGGAGGAAATTCAGAGAGTTGCGGCGAAATATCCACAGCGGACCATCAAGGTGCTGAAACAGAAAAGTCGGGGCAAGGGGGGGGCGGTAAGGGAAGCTTTCGCGGCGGCGACAGGAGATTTGTTGTTTATCCTCGATGCGGATTTGACGATGCCGCCGGAGGAATTGCCAAAATTTTATGAGGCTGCCCATTCGGGCACGGCCGAATTTGTTAATGGGGTGCGGCTGGTTTATCCGATGGAAAACCAGGCGATGCAGTTCCTGAACATGGTGGCCAACAAGATTTTCGGCCTCACCTTCAGTTGGTTGCTCGGGCAAAGAATCAAGGACACCCTTTGCGGCACGAAAGTTCTGTTTCGGGAAGATTATGAAGCCATTGCAAGGAACCGCGCCTATTTTGGCGAATTTGATCCTTTTGGCGATTTCGATCTGCTTTTCGGGGCGGCCAAGCTCAACCTGCGGATGGCGGACTTGCCGATTCGTTACCGGGCGCGAACATACGGACAGACGAACATTCATCGCTGGAGCCACGGCTGGCTGCTTTTGCGCATGGTGATTTTCGCAGCCCGGCGCCTCAAATTCATTTCATGAGCGTTCCGCTCGCGCAACATCAGGTTGAAATCGAGCGAAACCTGCAGGCGTGGAGGACCAGGTCGCTGCTGCGGGAAATCTATTCGGGCTTCTACAAGCGCATTGCCGGGCTCATCGATCCGGCCATTCCGGGGCGCATTGTGGAAATCGGCTCCGGTATAGGCAACCTGAAGTCGCACCTGCCGCATGCTCTGGCGACCGACCTGTTTCCGAACCCATGGCTGGATTTGGCGTGCGATGGTTATGAGCTTCCTTTTCGAGACGGAAGCTTGTCGCATCTGGTGCTGTTTGACGTTTTCCATCATTTGGGCGCGCCGAATGCTTTCCTGGCCGAAGCGCAGCGTGTTCTGACGTCCTCCGGGCGGTTGATTCTTTTTGAGCCGTATATCAGCTATGGCAGCTATCTGGTGTTCAGGCTGTTTCACCACGAAAGAGTGGCTTGGGGGGAGCCGATCAATGCCGCCGTTTCACTGGCGCGGCCACGGGCTTACTATGCGGCTCAGGGAAATGCGACGCGACTGGTGTTCCGGAAAGAAATTCCAGGCTGGCCGGAAGGCTGGACGGTGTTTCACGCGGAAGCGTTCAGTTGCTTTCATTACCTGTTGTCAGGCGGGTTCAGCAAACCGGCGCTTTTCCCGGCAAGCTGGCTGGAGGGATTTCGGAGAGCCGATGCTAGGCTTTCCCGCTGGCCGCAATGGTTTGGAGCGCGGTGCCTGGTTGGTCTGCGACCGGCGCAGTTCGAAAATGCGCGAGCAGCCAGAGGCTAAGGCACGCGAGCAATCCCACGCCCGACAAGACGACACCAGCCAGAAACCGGTTGTCAGCGTATACCAATCGGACGTCGTGCCTCCCGACAGGCACTTCGAGTGCTTGAAAGGCATAGTTCGCACGCCAGAGTTTTGCCGGCCGGCCATCCACAAGAGCTTTCCAGGCCGGATACCACGTTTGGGAGATAACGATCAGGCTCGGAGCAGGCGCCTCGATTTGGAAAGAGATTCTTTGATTGGCAAAATTGGCGGCCAGCACGCGAGCGGCAGGCTCGCGAGTTGCGGAAATTGCATGGCGAGATTCGAGCGGCAGAAAGACGGCCTCGCGAAAATCAGTATTGGTTTTTGAAAATGCTGCGACGACTGCCTCGTCATCGGCAAAGACCGGTTGTTGTCCGGCAGTAATGAACGGCATCGCGGTTCGCCGTTGGGTCCAATCGGAAAGGGTCCCCGCGGTGGTTATCTGCGATATCGTGAGAAAGTCCAATAGAGCTGTGAAATTACTGGCGGGAGCGTCATAGGGCAGCATGGTGGTCTTGAAAATCTCGCGTGGGATCAGGGAAAAGAAACCGTCAATTTGGGGGATGCCATCCAGCAGGTTGCAATCGGAGCGCGCCGCAAGTCGATTTCGCAAGTAGGTCGCTTCAAGATCGCGGAGGGGATTATATCTGAGAACCTGGAGTGCGGCGGGTGACAACATGACACGGGAATGGCCAAGCTGGGGCTCGGGGGTCCATTTTAAACGCTCGCGGACCCAGCCGGGAGAATAGGCCGAAGGCGGAACAGCCGGATTTTGTCTCGGCATATGAGTGACAAGGTCCAGCCAAAAGAGCGCTAAGAGCGCGAAGCTCAGGAGGGTTTGCCAATGCCCGCGAGAACGCAAAATTGCATCAAGCAAGGCAACGATAAGCAGCAGAAACAAGGCTCGGGTTAGCCCGCTTTGCCACGTTGCGCGCCAGGTATCTTCAAGCATGGGGTTTTTCCAGTCCAGCCCGACAATGAGTGCAATCAGGAGCAGGAGCGCTAGGGCACATCCAAATTCGAAGCTGGTAAGGCAGTGCTTTCGGGCGGCAAGGGCGGCTAAACCCACTGCGGCGAGCAGCGGCGCGAGCGCCAGAACGAGAATGACGGATTTGACGGGATACCGGACAAACCCGAGGGCTGGAAAGCAGGCGCGCAAACCATGATAAAGGATGCTGGTGTCACCCCAGGCCAGCACGAGGCAAATGAAAACCAGGCTTGCCAGCAGTCCCACCCGCCAATCGCGCAAACGCCGGATGGTCAGGAGCCCGAGAAACACCGTGCCGATCCCGGCATAATAAGAAGTGGTCCAATACTGCCCATTTTGGAAAAAGACGCCTTGAATGGTTGGGGACTCGCGGAAAAGGGGCACCAGGAAATTTGCCCAACCCCAGATTGGCATCGACCAGTCGTGTGAAGATGAGCTGTAGCCGGTGTCGCGCTGGGAGCTGGAGAGAAGCTGAAGAAAGGGCAACAACTGTGCGGCGCAGAGAAGCAATACAAGGAACGTTGCCACAAACAACCGCAGAAGAATTTTTCTTCGCAGCGGAATGTGTTCGAACCAGTCAACACAGGCGAGGAGAAGCAGGATGAGCCAGGTGAGGACAATGGTTTCCGGCCCGCCGGCCAACAATTGCATGGCACCCGCCAGAATTGCCCAGGTCATTTTTTTCCCGCCTTCTTTCCAGGCTTGGGGCATCAGCCAAAGTACCCACGGGAGCCAGCTGAACGTCGCCACGTGGCTTGGCCACATCAGAAAATTCAAAACCAAACCGTTGAATGAAAAAACGATGCCTGCCAAAGCTGCCGCGAGCCGGTGTTTCGTCCACTGATGGGCAAGAAAATACATGCCCAATCCACCCCAAAAGAGGTGTGTTAGGCAAAAGAAAGGCAAGGACCACGATAGGGGCGGCAGCAGGTAAAGGAGAGAAAATGGGTACAAAACGAGCGTGTTCCACTGGGCGAGAAAGGGCACGCCGCAGTTGTTGAGCGGGTTCCAAAGGGGCAGTTCCCCGTGCCAGAAGCTTTCCCGATGAAAATAGGCCACCGGGTAACTGAACATGCCGAAATCCCTGAAAATGAAGGTACTCTTTCCCGCCAGGATTGCTGGGAAGGTGGCGGCCACTAGTAGGCCTAGCAGCAGCGCGAATCGGCCCGGAGTCAGCAAGGACTTCCCATTTTCAGGGTTCGGAGCCGTTTTGAGTTTGGCGGCGATCATCGGCATGGTGAAGGGCTCCTGACACGACAATGTGGAATCGCGCGCCCGGACGGGAGTGTGGAGCCATGGAGATTGGCGGAGCTGCGGCACATGTTAAGTTGTTATCGAGTGCGAATTTTCTATGCCGGAAAGAGGCGCGCAAGACGGAGGGAAAGGATGCCGGTTTCGATCGGAAGTCAACAGCCAGAGGCCAAGGCAGGCAGCCACGCCGAGGCCGCTCAAGAGGGCGCCGAACAGGAACGCCTTGTCTTCGTAAACCAACGTTACCTGGTGGTGACCCGGGGGCACTTGAAGCGCCTGGAAAGCATAGTTGGCGCACCAGATCTTTTCTGGCCGACCGTCGACATAAGCTCTCCAACCCGGGTAAAAAGTCTGCGAAATAACAATCATGGCGGCGCCCGGGGCTTCAGTTTGGAGTGAGACTGATTGATTGGCAAACTTTACGGCCGATACGCACGCAGTGGTGTGCTGAGTTGCAGAGAGGGTATTCCGGGCCGCGAGCGGCAGGAAGACCGCCTGGCGAAAATCCGTAGTGTTGTCAAACAGAGCGGAAAAGGCGGTTCTGTCATCCGCAAAGACCGGCCTTTGTCCAGCCGTTACCAGCGGCAAGGCTGTTGGACGATTCGTCCACTGGCAGAGGGTTCCCGGGGCTGTCGTTTGCGCAACCCCCATGAAATCGAGGAGTGCCGGGAAATCCCGGTTTGTATAAATCACGGGGAGAAGAGTGACATTGTTTATGGCCTCTGGCAGCAAGGCGAAGAAACCAAGTGTTTGGGGCACATCGTCCAGCAAATTGCAATCGTCGAGAAAAGCCAGCCGGTCGATCAGGTAACATTGTTCCACATCCCGAAGCCGGTGAAGCCGGAGTGTCTCTTCCGCAATCGCTCCGAGCATGATGCGGGCTGGGTTGGGCCTTGCCTCATTGTCCAATTTCAACTGCGCCCTTGCCCAGCCCGGGGAATAGACGGAAGGTTGCACAGTGGGGTTTTGCCTTGGCGAATGGGTCGCTCCGTCAAGCCAGAAGATTACGAGCAGCAGAATGCCTAGGAGGATGCGTCGGCGTTCTTGCGCCCGCAAAAACCCCATGATGACGAGAAAAATTAGAACCAAAAACCCTGCCCGGGCCAAAGCATTTCGCGAATAAAACCGCCAAAGGTCGTCGGAAATCGGAAATTTCCAATCCAAGGCGGCAAGGAGTGCGATCAGGAGCAACAGTATGAAGGTGCAGACCCATTCGAAAAGACCGAGTCTCCGCGTTTTGGACGCCAGCGCCTCCAGGCCGAAGGCCGCCAGCAGAGGTGCCACCGCCAATGTCAGAACGACAAACTTCACGGGAAAACGAACAAAACCAACCGCGGGAAAGCACGTGCGCATGGCCCGAAAAAGCAGGCCCTCATCGCCTAACGCCAGCCATGAACCCAGGACAAACACAACCGCCAGCAGGCGCACGCGCCAATCCTGACGCCGGCGCACAGCTGCTGCCGCCAGCAATAGCGTGCCGATGCCGGCGTAATACGAGGAAGTCCAACCCTGACCCGGCTGCGAGAAGACTCCCTGAGATCTCGGCGCGGCGCGGAAGAGGGGAGCCAGGAAATTGGCCCAGCCCCAAATCGGTATTGACCAGTTTTCTGAAATTGAACTAAAACGGCTGCTGCGTAGTGAATGGGACAAGAGCTGCAAGAAAGGAAGCAGTTGAACTGCGCAAATGGCCGCAACCAGGAGCACAATACCGCAAAACCTGAGAACGAGGTCCCGGCGCGGTTGCTCGCGGCGGCACCATTCCCCGCAAGCCAGCAGAAACAAGATGAACCAGGTCAGCAAGACCACCTCCGGGCTCCCGGCCAGTAGTTGCATTGCTGAGGCTAGCGTGGCCCAAACCAGTTTCCGGCCACCTTCGCGCCAGCCCACCTGAACCAGAAGCAACACCCAGGGGAGCCAGCCGTAGGTGGCCGAAACATTTGTCCACATGAGGAAATTGAGGGCCAGGCCGTTGAAACAGAAGATCACTCCGGCCAGCGCCGCCGCCAGGCGGTGATTCGTCCACCGGCAGGCCAGAAAGTACATCCCGAGCCCGCCCCAGAAAAGATGAGCCAGGCAAAAGAAGGAGACGGACCAGGGCAGGGGCAGCAGCAGGTAAATGAGAGAGCCCGGGTAGAGCGTGATTGTATTCCATTGGGCAAGATACGGTATTCCGCAGTGGCTCAACGGATTCCACAGAGGTAATTCACCGCGCCAGAAGCATTGCCGTTGATAAAAGGCGAGAGGATAGGCAAAAAGCCCAAAGTCCCGGACAATGAAGGCCCGCGCCCCCGAAACGACGCCCGGAAACGTTGCGATGATCAGCAAGCCAAGAAACACCGCGAAGCGACCGGGCGTGAGCCAGGGTTCGGCGGGTTCCGCCGGCGTGACGGGTCTCGCTTCAATTTCGGTCGTGTTTATAGGCACATGCGCGTTCGAATTGGTTGGGCGCCTGTTGGCAAATGACACGCCATCGTTCCTCAGCGGGTGGCACATTGAGCAAGGAAATCGTTGTAGGCGAGGCGAATGCCCTCGGTGAGATCGACTTGCGGTTTCCAGCCCAACGCGAACATGCGCGAACTGTCCATCATTTTTCGCGGGGCTCCATCCGGTTTGGATTTGTCCCAAACAATCTCGCCATCGAAGCCGATGATAGTCTTTACAGTCTCTGCCAGCTGGCGCACGGAGATATCGCTGCCATAACCAACGTTGATGAACTGCTCCTCGCTGTAGGTTTCCATAAGGAGCGCACAAGCGCGGGCGAGGTCATCAACGTAGAGAAACTCGCGCAGGGGAGAACCCGTTCCCCAACAGGTAACACTTGGCGCGTGCGCCATTCTGGCCTCGTGAAATTTTCGTATGAGCGCGGGCAGAACATGGGAGCTCTGCAGATCGTAGTTGTCATTGGGGCCATAGAGATTGGTGGGCATTACGCTGATGAAATCGCATCCGTGCTGGCGCCGATATGCCTGGCAGAGCTTGATGCCGGCGATCTTGGCGATGGCGTACCACTCGTTAGTCGGTTCAAGCGGACCGGTCAATAGAGCGTCTTCTTTGATGGGCTGGGAGGCAAGCTTTGGATAGATGCAGGAGCTGCCCAGGAAAAGGAGTTTCCTGACACCTGACCGATAAGCCCCATCGATGAGGTGGCTTTGGATCTGCAGATTTTCGAACAGGAATGCCGCGGGATTGCGGTCGTTGGCGAGAATGCCGCCGACTTTGGCCGCGGCAATGAAGACGCAATCCGGTTTTTCTTCCGCGTAGAATTTGCGGACGGCGTCGGCGTCCAACAGGTCCAGCTCGGCGTGAGTGCGGCCGATCAAGCCGGTGAATCCGCGACGGAGGAGTTCACGCCAGATGGCGCTGCCAACTAGGCCGCAATGGCCGGCGACATAAATGCGGGAGTAATTATGCATGTTTATGCGGCGTAGAGTAAACCGGGCAGCGCGTCGGCGACAAGCCCGCAAGAGGGGACAGGTGAAGCTGCGGGCTTGAGAGTTTGCGTTGCGCATGGGCGCACGATCGCAGGCGTTTTTTCGACGGAGTGACTAGGGCTCGACCGCAGCTTCCGTGGCCGGATGGAAAGCGGTCACGGGGTCTTTGTAAGGCCCACCGTCTCGGTTTTACACAGTCAGTCCAGATTTCGGACAGGAACTCATATTTCAGCAGGAAACAAACAGGGATGTCCGGATCGTGAACCGTCTTGCAGACGTCGAAATTGGGGGGGGGGGGAGATTTCCCAGGCTTCTTGTTGACCGTGGCACTCATACTGCTTATGTGTCATCCAGCGGTTGCAACAAGCAATTAGTGAACATGAACCGTAATACTTAGTATACCCGCTTGCTGCTACGTTCACGCCGCCAAACAGAAAGGCAGTAAAAACATGAAAAATAACAGGACAAATAAAGCGGGTTTCACGTTGGTGGAAATCATGATCGTAGTGGCCATTATCGGCCTGTTGGCTGCGATCGCTATTCCTAACTTCGTTC
>CAIQQM010000193.1 GCA_903873945.1 uncultured Verrucomicrobiota bacterium | reverse complement strand
GGCTGGCCGCGGGGCCAAGGTGTCCCGCTTTGCGAAGGACTCTGGCGACGCGGGGTCAAAGGCTGCCGCGGGGCCATCCCCAAGCCCGGCAGTATCACTGAATACGTTCTGGAGAAGGGTCTCCTCCCTGCGGACGAGGTCGATCGTCTCATTGCAGCCACGCCGACAGAACTCCTCACCCGCGCCGACTTCGGGCACCTGGGCTTCCACAACTGGCGGAATTGGCTGGAGGCCATCTGCGATCCTCCAGTCCCTGCCGATGAACCACTGCACAGGAGCGGTTGTACGCCAAACATCAACGCGTGAACACTACAGCTACGGGCAAAGCACATGCACTGCTGGGTGGAACGTAAGAGCATGAGATCACAGGTTATCAATCGCGTCACCTTGCACTCAGGCGGAGCCACATCGCCGACTTTCGAGCTTTACCAACTTGCCAGCGGCCGTTGCCGGCTCTGGGCCTATTGGTTCGATCAGGACGGTCAACAGCGCGAGACCATCGCCGCCTTTCACGAGCAGGACTGGGCGAAAGCGCAACTGAACGCCAAAGTGCTGCTCAAGGCGGCCTTGGCCAACAAGCCCGAGCAGGACATGAAAACCAAACTGCAACTCACGATCACGGCCGCCTACAGCAAACGGCTCGCTCCAACGGAGAAAGCCGAAGCAAAGCGCCAGCTTGCAGACGCCGCAAACCATCTGGCGGGCGAAGGACTGCTCACCGGAGACGGACCAGATCTGGCTTATTGGCGATCGGATGTCATTGAACTCAAACCCAAACAAAGCAATGAAGTTGCACGTCAAAGGGCACGGCACTGAAGAATTCACGCGCGTTCTCCTGCGCGCCTGGGAATGTGACCCCCGGGAAAAAATCCGGGTTCGCGTTGAAATCGCCGGCGACCAGGGGCTTCTGATCCTGAACCCGAAAATCAGGCAGGTTCGCAGGCGGAAAAGATCTCAACCAGACCAAGCCTCGAGCAAGGCCGACTCCTTCATTTACGACCTGCCTGCGGAAGATGCGGGAGATCCCGAGGCCATGCTCGCCGATCTGACCTCGTTCACGGTCAGTCAAACTGCTCGGATCCGAATGATCTCCCGGCCAAGCAACGTGGAGATTGCTTTGCTCAACCAAGCCGAGCTGCAAGTTCTGGCAAAATTCGCCGCGGGCAAGGACTGGCGCGCTCTTCTCCCCTTCATCTTGCCTCCACAATCGGAATGGCGAATAAGCGTCCTCCCGAACAGCGGGCAAGGGCGTTTTGCGAAATGCCATGTCTGGCTTTCGGCCGCCGAAGTGAAACGGCTTTTGCTTGAAAGGCCGGACATCGCCGGAACCCTTCTTGCCGTCCGCTGCCCAGGTGTCCAGGCCGAGTTACCACAGGAGGAGAACCCGAGCATTGTAGCCTCCGTCCCAACATCTGAACTGCCGGCAAACTCCTTGCTGGAGAATTGTCCTCGCTGTAACGGGCAGACCGAACTGAACGGGGACGGCCGCTTGATCTGCCATTTCTGCGGCCAAATTTTCCACCCCAGCACTCCGAAAATGCCCGTGGCGGCATGAATCGGCCAAGATTCCCGGACGTGAGCCGCACTGGACGCATATTTGTAACGTACCAGGACTTGTGCCGGGCCTTATAATGGTTGCGATGGCCAACGTCGCGCTCACTTTCAACCGGACCCGTTTTACCAATGGGGAGGCGAAGCGTGTGCCCAAGAGGGAAGTGTCGATCTTCGTGACGGAGGAGCACAAGAAAGCGCGGTACATACTGTTACTGCCGACGCCTCTCGGCTCCTACAGCCCAAAAGCAACGCCCATCAGCGTCTCGGTTGCGGGGCGGGTCCCCAGGAAACGCTTGTCTTTCTTCGGCGCGTTGAGGTCCCGGTTCCGGCGCCGGTAGAACCGTTCCAAACAAAAGGCGTGAGCAATCCGCGCCATTTTGTTGTGACCCACTCTCACCGGCACGGCGTCACTACAGGTCTGGTCATTGGTGAAAAGGGAGAGGGAAAACCAACTCCCGCGCAGGTAATCAAGTTGCTGCAATTGGATTTCGATCCAAACCGGGAAGAGTTCGTCGAGTTGACCGAGGTAACCCCGGTTTTCCTGTCGAAACCGCGTCGCAAGCCGGAAATGACCGGAGGTCAACGAGCCAGACTGATCGCCCAATGGGCTGGCCGGCTGTACGACATGACCGCGTCCTGGCAGGGGCCGATCGGAATGCAATTGGCCTATCTATTCGCGGCCATGGCCCGCGGCAGCCACGTCGCTTTGAAACGACATTCCGCGCTGGTGCGATTGTTGCGCCAGGAAGGCGTTCCCACCAGCGATCCCATTTGGAAATACATCCAAATTGAGGAGTGAGCAGAAAGAACTGCTATCCCTTACGGTTCGGCATCCACGCTCGCCAGGAGCCTGAGCCACTCCCGTCAGCGGCGAAGCGCGTTCGACTCGATCTCAAGTCGTCCCAAGCACGTGCTAAGGGTCCAAGACGCAGAAGTGAGGTTGCCGCCGGAGAAGTTTCTCCTGCGCAATCGCGTGAGGGTTAATTCATGTCCGGTGCGGGCATGGAGGGCGCCCCGTTCTCAATGCGCAATCCCTTCTCGTTGAGGACCGCCTGCTCGCCAGGCTTGAGCAGGAGCAACTCGCCGCCGTCCTTGTCAATATAAACCCGGCCGGGCTCACGCTTGTTCAACTGCTCAACCAGTTCAGTCGTGGCGCGCAGGGGAGGCAGCACCGGATGAATGTCGCGGCGGGCTTCCAGGCGCAGTTCTGTCGCGCGCAAAATGGCCTTGGTGTTCCGCATCTCCGGCAGCACCATCTTGAACCACGACTCCACTTCCCGAATGACCGCTTCCCGGTTCTGGGCGTCGGCCGGAATCTTGCTGGCAATGAGCTGCTGGCGGGATTGCTCGAATGCCTTGGTGTGCGCGTGGTGCTCCTGGGTGTCCAGTTTGAGCTGCTTGCG
>CAIQQM010000192.1 GCA_903873945.1 uncultured Verrucomicrobiota bacterium | reverse complement strand
GTTTCCGCCCAGATAGGTCGAATAAACCAGTCCGCTGCCGGCGGCATTCAACTCGGTAACGAAGGCTTCAACATAGCCCACATTATTGGCCTGGAAAGCATCTTTCGTGGGGAAATTGGTTGAAACGGCACCCCAAACGAAGGGGTCGCCGCTCTCGGTCGAGCCGGCAATGTAGGCGTTGCCGCTGGCATCCACCGCAATTGCGCGGCCGATATCCATTTCGCCGCCGCCCAAATAGGTCGAATACACCAGAGCAGAGCCGGCGGCATTTAACTTGGTTACGAAGGCGTCAGACGACCAGGTGGGGCCGGCTTGAGCAGACTGAAAAGGACTCTGCGTGGGAAAGTCAATCGACACAGTATAACCGGTAACGTAGGCGCTGCCGCTTGCGTCCACCGCAATGGCTTCGGCCCTATCGATATTGGTCCCACCCAGATAGGTGGAATACGCCACTGCGCCGGCATTATCGAACTTGGTGACAAAGGCATCAAAGAAACCACCTGCGTGGTTAGCCTGGTAAGGATCTTTTGTGGGAAAGTTGGTGGAATGAGTCCACCCGGCAACATAAGCGTTGCCGCTTGAGTCCACAGCAATGCCAGTGGCGCAATCCCACTCGCTGCCGCCCAGATAAGTGGAATACAGCAGAGTGGTGCCGGTAGTATTTAACTTGGTGACAAAGGCGTCAAATGCGCCCCCAAAGGCAGCCTGGGAAGGGTTCTGCGTGGGAAAATCGGTCGAATAGGTGTAGCCGGTAACGTAAGCGTTGCCACTTGCATCCACAGCAATACCATTAGCCTCATCGTCACCGCTCCCGCCCAGATAGGTCGAATACAAAAGACTGGTGCCGTCAGCACTTAACTTGGTTACGAAGACGTCATCATCGGAACCCACCTTGGTAGTCTTGTAAGCACCTGTCGTGGTGGGAAAGTCGGTTGAATTGGTGGAGCCGGTAACATAGATATTGCCACTTGCGTCCAGCGCGATACCAGAGGCGGCATCGTCACTGCTTCCGCCCAGATAGGTCGAATACACCAGAGTGCCGGCAGCATTGAACTTGCTCACGAAGGCCTCATAGCCAGCGTTGTAAGCATATTTCGTGGTGGGAAAGTCGGTCGAATTGGTGTAACCGGTAACGTAGGCATTGCCAGCCGAGTCCACCGCGATACCATAGCCGCAATCGTTAGTATTGCCGCCCAGATAGGTCGAGTAAGCCAATACCGGGTCTATGGTGAGTGATTTGCTGGTGTCGTAGGTGGAAACTTGAAAGCCAACCTGGTTATTGCCTTCCAAGACATAATTTCCAGAAACCGCCACTCGTTCTCCATTGATCTCCTGATAAATAATCGGCGCATGTTCGATGAGATCGCCCCCTTGGGCGTGGATGACAAGGTTTCCGTCCCCATCAACCCCGACACTTATGTCGGGGTCAATTTCCATGCTGTCAGCCCCGGAGAACTGCAGGCTGATGGCCGATGGGTTGGCTCCCGGCGCAACGACAAAATCATATTCAAGCTGCTGTTGGTTGCTGCCGTGATAAATCAGATTAATTCCGGAATAAACATTCTTGTATTCCACTTGACCATAGTTGGGGACGTTGGTGTGCCAGGCGGAGGGATCACTGCCGGTAAGATAATTACTGACGCCGGGTAATTGATCGAGTCCGACAACGGCGGACTGGCCTGAAGCACCCACCAGAACCATGCTCAAAACCGTTGACCCCGACACTTGTGTCGGGGTTGATTGCGTGTTTTCGGGGTCGGAGGAGGAACCTGACCGCAAAACCAGAGTAGCTCCGGTGGAAGTCAGGAACAGGCTGTAGCCATCGCCGCGGGAAAGAAAATCCACTTGGGAATCAGTCTGGCCTTGGTTGGCTTCAAAACTCAGGGGTAATTGCCCGTAACTATCGGCTACCGACACCGGCGCAAACCGCTGTTCCAGTGTCTCCACCAATATCCGAGGTGAGGAATTTAAATGAATGTGGCGAGGACATCTTGTCTGCGATCGGGGAAATGGCAGACATGGACGTCTGCCCCACTTTCTTAAGCACCGATCGAGTTCCCGACGAAAACTACGAATGCTCATATCCGTTCCTTTCTGCCCCCCCCCCATTTAGGAGGAAATTAACGTTACTATTACTGGGCAAAACTATACTCTACCTTTTGACAAAGTCAAACGAAAATCCTCACACGAAATTTTGACGAGTTGACTCATAATTAAAGACACCGAGGCAGGGGTTGGGAATGGGGCAAAAGGAATACGTTGCCTCACGGGGAAATGACACCGACAAACTGAAGGATGAAAATGAAAAAGAGCAGTTGTCGGAAAGAAGAGTTGGAGCGTTTGCAGCGCCGTTATGAAGGGCGCGGCAAAGAAGGGAAAACGCGGATGCTCGACGAGTTTTGCGAGCATTATGGTTATGAGCGCAAGCACGCGATCAAATTACTGGGCGACCGGTTGCCCAAAGCAGCGGGTCAGTCCCGGCCGGGAGCCGAACCGGTTTATGAGCCGGTGCGGGAGGTCATTGAACACATCTGGAAAGCCAGCGAACAACTTTGCGGCAAGCGGCTGGAGCCGGCACTGGAACTGTGGCTGCCACATTACGGCAAACATTATGGAAGTCTTTTGCCAACGCAGAAGAAGCTGCTTAAAGAAGTGAGCGCGGCGACATTGGATCGGATGCTGGCCACGATCAAAACGGAGGTTTCGCGGCGGCTGTGCGGGACGCGACCCGGCACGTTGCTGCGCACGCAGATACCGATTCAAGGCGAAGTGTGGGATGAAAGGCGGGCCGGTTTTCTGGAAGCCGACAGCGTGGCTCATTGCGGATCGAGTCTGGCTGGAGATTTCATTTGGAGCCTGACCTACACGTGTTTGGGCAGCGGCTGGACCGAAGGAAGAGCGGTGTGGAACAAGGGGGCGCAGGGTGTGCTGGAGCAAACCAAAGACGTAGAGAAGAACCTGCCGTTTCCGATTTTGGGAATGGATTTTGACAATGGCGGGGAATGGCTCAACTGGCATCTGGTGCAGTATTTGCAGGAGCGGGTGGCGCCGGTGAAGCTGACACGCTCACGGCCCTATCACAAGGATGACAACGCGCATGTGGAGCAAAAGAACTGGATGTGGCCGCGCCAGGTCTTGGGTTACAGCCGTTTGGAAAAGCCCGAGTCGGTGCCGTTGATCAACCAGCTTTACAAAGAAACGTGGGGGCCGTTGCAAAACTTTTTTCTGCCCTCGGCCAAGTTGGTGGAGAAGCATCGGGAAGGCAGTCGCTGGGTACGGCGGCATGATCGGCCGCAGACGGCTTACCAAAGATTGGTGAGCAGCGGACAACTGAGTAAAAAACAGGCGCATCGATTGTGGGATTGGTATGAGGCGTTGGATCCATTTGAGTTGGCGCGGCAAACCGACAAGCGACTCAAACCGATTTTAAGATGAAGCAGAAAGAGTCAGTTAAAGCCAAAACTTTTGCCCCTGCTGCTGCGCAGCAGCAGGGGCAAAGCGCCCTCCTGCGGAGGGAAAACAACAAAAACCCGTTGGTGTCATTTAATGTGAGGCAACAAATACCCATTCCGCCTAAATCCTCGGTGTCATTTTCCCTTGAGGCAACAAGCCTGCCGCAAAGCCACCGGCGATCGGAGGCGCTAACGTTCGTTCAAGGTCAACTCCTTGCGCCGCTTAGCCGATCGCTCTTTCCGGGGCGCCGGGATCGAGTTGGCTCTTGCCAGTATCAGGTGGCGGGCGTAACTGTGCGTTGTGCCCGCACGCACGAAAATACAAACCGTTTGCGTGTTGCTCGTTTATTTCGCTTCCGCTGTTATTCTCGGCGCATTGCTCGCGCCGCCGATTGCCTGGAGTGGTCATTGGCTGACTGTTCATTGGCATTGGCT
>CAIQQM010000191.1 GCA_903873945.1 uncultured Verrucomicrobiota bacterium | reverse complement strand
GGCGCGGTTCCGGTTATGGACTTCGTCGCCCATGTGCAGCGCCTGGGCGATGATGTTTTTAAGATTGATTTTACCCAGCTTCGCCAGGGCTTTTTTTAATGTCGGGTAAAGCGTGTTCTCCATCCAGCGAAGCCTTTGGATCACGTCTTCGCCATAGGCGCCGTAGCGCAATACTTTGCCCAGGCCTTCGTTCATCGTGCAATATGCCTGGTTGCCAAACGCCTCGTTCTTTAAAACGAAAACCGGCATCGACGGCGATACCACTCCGGCCATCGGCCCGACCGACGCATGTTCGTGGCACGGCGAATACTCAATCTCGCCGGATGCCGCCAGCCGCTCCGCGTCTTCGGCCGATTCCGCCTGGCGCTCATAAAGGAGGGCGCCAATAATCGCGCCGCGCATGGGGCCGCACATTCTGTCCCAGGTGATCGGCGGCCCCGCATGCAGGAGCAGGTTCCGTTTCATTCCGGGAATAACGTCGATCGCTCGCTCGAGGCCGATAAGCTGCGGCATGCCGCCCAGGATGATCTTCATGACCTGGGCGTTTGCCTTCTCGATCGCCGGCCCGGCAGCCTCCACTCGCTTCACAAGTTTCGGATCCACGCCAACCGGCGGTTTCCAATCCACTTGCACGGCGGGCACGCGGACCTCGTCCAACGCCTGCTTGAAGGCCGACAGCCCGAAATTAATCACTTTTAACTCGCTGCCGAACAATTGGGTTATGGACTTCTTCATTTCGAGCTTTTGTTTTTCGCGCCGTAGCCCAGGCACTGAATAATCCTGCCTGCGAAAATGCAGGCTGCCGCGTTCGAGGGCATCACCAGGGCTCCTGCTTTCCGCAGCGCGGCTTCCACCTTGCTGCGGTTCTGTGGATCCTCATCGGTGCCCGTAATTGAACAAACCACTGAAACTTTGCGCGCCGCCTGGCGGATCATTCCCGAAATCTCTCCCACCGGGTCCAGGTTCGAGCCATAACCGAGGACGATGTCGAGCAGGATGACCGCCGTTTCCGCATCCGCCGCCTCTTTGAGGATCCGGCTGTTCCTGAGCGAATAGTCAATCATGGGATGCGGCCGCCCTACCGTGAATTCATCCTCGCCCAGATCGATCAGGGTGTTCTTTTCGCTGAGCAAAGAGTTGCGGAGCTGTTTCGCGCCCTTGACCGGCGCATTCGAATGCACATTCGCAAGCAGGTCCTTCAACAAAATCTGCGCTTCGGCGCAAAAAGTGCCTCCGCTGAAGAGGCCCCGCAGGTATTTCCGGCCCTTCTGTCGCTTCGCGGCTTCGCGCCGGGCCAGCTTCCGGAACTCCTCGTCTCTGGCGGCAAGCTGCTGGGCCACTGTGCCCGGCTGCCGGCCCTGCGCCAGCGCTACCGCTTGCAGCGCGGCTTCCTCGAGAGTGGCGGGCCCGCCGGCCGCTGCTTTGGCGCCAATAAACAGGGTGACAATGGGTTTTCGGATTCCTTTCGCCACAGTTTCAATCCGGCGAAGCACCGCCGGGTGCGGGGGTTTCGAAACCAGCAGGATCACTCGCGTTTGCGCATCTTTGGCTAGGGCTTTGAGCCCCTCGATGAACATGATGCCGCCCACTTCCTCCTTCACATCGCGCCCGCCGGTGCCGATGGCTTGCGAAACGCCGCCGCCGGCGTTGGCGATGAGGCAGCTGACTTCCTGCAGGCCCGTGCCCGCTGCGGCCACGATGCCGATGTTCCCGCGTTTGACCACGTTCGCAAAGGCGAGCGGCACGCCATTGATGATCGCCGTGCCGCAATCCGGCCCCATCACCAGCAGTCCCCGGTTGCGCGCGAATTTCTTGAGCTTGATTTCCTGCTCCAGCGGCACGTTGTCCGAAAACAGCATGACATGCAGGTTGTTTTCAAGCGCCTGCATCGCTAGGTCACCCGCGTAGCGGCCGGCTACTGAAATCAACGCCAGGTTTGAGCCCGGTAGCACCTTCATCGCCCCGCTCAAACTCATCGGGTTGGCCTGCGCTCCAGTGGCGGTCTTTTTTGTGGCTTTCTTGAGCAGTTCATCCACCGCGGCCAGGGCCTTTTCCGCTGCTGCCGGAGAGCTGGCTTTTGCGGCGACCAACAGGTCGGTGTCTCCCGCCTCATCGAACTTTGAAATCAGCAAGCCGCTGGCGCTGAGGATCGCCTTGTTGGATTGCGTTCCCATGACCACTGCGGCGTCAGCTACACCCGGAAGCCCCGCAAGCTCTTTGCCAACACGCATCAAAGTAACGGAATCGAAATAAGCTCCCTTTTTAATTTGGCCGGCGACAGTCATCACGTATAAGAGTTTTATGCAACAGAAACCTGTTTACCATGCCCCGGGCCTGTCCCAATTGTAAAGGCGAATTGGCAAAAAACGAAAGATTCCGGCTGTTTTTAACAACGTAAACCTCTTTACGTAAAACGCGAATCCGGGGTCGGAATAGTTAAGGATTGCTCTTTCCATCGCTCCGCCGTTCCGACTCCATCCTGGACGGTCATCCAGAATCCTGTGCCCAGGTCGGCTCCGGAACTTTCACCGATGGCAAACAGCTTCTTTGCCGATTTTTCCACGGCGTTCCTGCTGCCGCCCCTTAGCGACAAAATCAGGTCTTTCATGCGGCCGAAGAGCCGGCCCTGGCGCGCCAGGTCGAGAAAGGTGTTTGAAAAGATGTTGTTCCCTTGGGCGGCGTTGAAGATTGCATCCGCAATGGGCTGGTAATCCCGGCCGTGCATCTCTTGCAGAAGGTTGAGGCCGATAAGCAATCCGGCGATGAAATCATCGCCGCTGGGGGTCAAACCCACGCCACAGCCTTTCAAAGAGCCGATGCCCTTCAGAAGACTGCCATGAAAGATGCAGCGCACTCCCCCCATTGCCTGCCTGGCGAAAGCGCGCTCGAAACCTGCCCGGAAGTTGACTAGGCGCCGTTTGTCCAAAAGGAAAGCGAGGCTTCCGGGAGGGGCGGTGCTCTTCAATAATTCCTCAAAAACCGGCAGGTTCTGCTGGAAACGGTTAAGGTTCTCCCGTCTCCCCTTCTGGCGGGCGGAAGATCGGGGGGACGGCTTGGGAATGGACCGGCAGTTAATCGGTTTGAGGCCGCCCGCTTCCCACTCCAGCGCGGAATGATAACGATGGCGGCGCTCAAAAGAAAAACGGTGGCCTTCAAAGACCACCGTGTGATTGCCGATTTCCAGCGGATGCGCCACAGCCTGGCCCGTTCTCAGCTTTCGTCCGCGAAGGACAATGCTCAGCGGACCGGGGCCGATGTCTTCATCAACCACCGAGACCAGGCGGCCGTTGCGCTCGAAATTTACAGCCCGGGCGAACCAGGAATGAAAGCAGTATGTGCCTGCCTCAACCTGGTCGCCGATGCTGACGAGCATCATCCCGGATAGAACACGAACCCGAAGTTCTTGCTGTACTCCGCTTCCCGCACGATCTCCACTTTCCCGGTGACGCGCATGCCCATCTTCGGGCTCGGGGCCTTCAGTTGGCCGGTGACGCGCATCCCGTTCTCCAATTCAACGATGCCGAGCGTGAGCTTGGCTACGTTGAAGTCCGGTGGCAGGTTGTGGACCGTCGTAAAAGTCAGCAGTTTACCGTTCTTGGGCAGCGGAACGGTGTCGAATTCGAATACATCGTTCTTGCCGCATTTCTTGCAAACCATGCGGTACGGGTAATGGAGCTGTCCGCATTTTCTGCACTTATAAGCATAGATTTCTAGGGCCATATTAGTTCTCCCTCTTAAAGACCAGGCAGACAACGTTGTTGCCGAAGCCGCCGAAGTTGCATGTAAAGCCGATTTTGGCATCCTTGACCTGCCGCTTCTCGGCTTCGCCGCGGAGCTGCAGGATGATTTCGTGGGCCTGCCCGACACCGGTCGCCCCGACGGGGTGACCTTTTGCCTTCAGACCGCCGGAAGTGTTGATGGGTAGCTTGCCGCCGATGCGCGTCTCGCCGCGCTCAAGCGCAAGGTGCCCTTGGCCCTTCTTGAAGAAGCCAACCTCTTCACTCTCGGCGATTTCCAGAATTGTAAACGCGTCGTGAAGCTCGGCCACATTCACGTCGCTCGGAGTTACGCCCGCCATCTTGAATGCCTGGGCCGCGGCGCCGCGCACCGCGAGCAGGTCCGTCGGTTCGGCGCGCTCGTGCACGCAGTGTGAATCCGTGGCCTGGCCAACACCGGCCAGCCGGACCAGCGGCTTCTTGAGTTTCTTGGCGACCTCGGCGGAGGCCAGGATGACGCAAGCGCCCCCGTCCGAAACGGGGCAGCAGTCGAAGAACCGCAATGGCTCGGCGACATACGGATTGTTTGTCATCGCCTCGGGTGAATCGAGGATGCCTTCGAGCGTGACCTTTTCATGCAGGTGCGCGTAGAAGTTGAGCAGCGCATTGTCATGGTTCTTTACCGCAACCATGGCCAGATGCCGCTCGGTGACGCCGTACTTCTGCATGTAAAGGCGGGTGAACATGGCGGCCAGGGACGGCAGGGTCACGCCATAGATATACTCGGCCAGCGGATGGCTGAGCGTGGCAACAGCGTCCGTTGCCTCGAGGTTGTTGACCTCGCGTAGCCGCTCGGCCCCCGTTACGAGGACGACGTCATGCAGCCCGGAGGCGATAGCCATGTAGCCCTGTTTGAGCGCCGAGGCGCCCGAGGCCGGGCCATTCTCGATCACTTCTGCGCCGGCAGGAGTCAAACTAAGAGTGTCCACAACCGCGCTGGCCAGGCCGCTTTGGTGGTTGAGTCTTGCCGCAGCCATATTGGCGACATAAACGTGGTCCACCTTCGAGAGTCCGGCATCCTTGAGCGCCATCATCGCCGGGTAGGCGGCGATTTCGCTCAGCGGGTATTCGAGCCTGGTGAAGCTCGTGATTCCAACACCAACAGCATATACTTCGCGCATAGCTTAAGCATTCCCTTCCTGTTGCCAGCGTTGCGACATGAGCGCAGTGCCGGTTGAGTCATACATCGAACGTGTGGCGGCCAGCAGATCGGCGGGCGCCTTCGGCGGATCGGTCGGCGGCAGAATGGCGGCTTTCGCCTTCTCCAGCAGATGTTTCGGCACCGGCCGGCGGCCGACCACGAGGGTCGCCCGCGCCTTGTTGAACAGCTCCTTCGTCAAGGACCATGAGGGCACGCCACCCAGCTCGTGCGCCATGTGAAACCGTTTTTCCAGTTCATACTCAATCATCCAGCGGCGGAATCCAATGGGTGATTCGGCCACAATGAGCACTTCTTTCTGGCCGAGGATGTCAAAGTGGTACTCCATCTTCGAGGCAAAGGCGTGCGCCCCGACGCGCAACCCGCGCCGCAGTGCGACCGTGTGGTATGACATGCCGACATCCTTGCTCAGCGACCGGCCGTTGACGACCGCCACCAGTTCGCCGTTGATCTGCGCCACCAGCACGTATTCGTCCTGGACGCGATACCGGTAATAAGCCAGCAGTTCGCTGTAAAGGCGGGCTGCAACCACATCGTAGTAATCCCGCTCGACATGCAGCAAAGGTTCGACGTGCTTAAGGATGTCCGGAATGTCCTCCCGGCTTACCTGGCGGATGACCATTTCCTCGCCGCCCGCCAACATCATGTACTTGGGTTGGAATGGGGGGAAGGGGTTATCGGTCGGCCTTAGAATTTTCTCTACATCAATTGACATATATTCTCCTCTCCGGGTTGGCCTGGTTTGAACCTGCGCCGGCCCTGCGCTCGAATTTTCTCTTCATTTCATTTTTCATGAGTCGGCGAGACTAGGATATCAGCAACAATTGACAAGCGAAAAATTGAAAACGCCAACTTGCCAGCTTGTAACCCATTCCCCCGCAAGCCCCGGTTCATTGATTGACCGTTAATGGGGTCCCCTTTTATTCTGGTTTTGCAGAGCCTTCGTGTCTCTTGGCGGGTCCGGCCCGGACCGTCTTTACGTTAAATTCCTGCCCCGGAAATCTGTGAAATCTGTGGCCAAAATTCCTTTTCCCAATCTGTGGCCAGACCTTCTGGCTTCAATCCGCAATCCGAAATGGAAGATTCCATGCTTATGCGAAGCCGACCTTCAAATCCAGCTCCACACCCAAACTCCCACTGCAACCCAGCTTGCCGCGGTTGCCCTCCACGACTCAGTCCCTAAGTACCGCGCCAAATCAGGCGCCAAAAAACCACACTCCGGAAACAACGATCAGAAACCCGCCTCTTGAAGCGCCGCCCTTGTCCCGCGCATCCACAAAGCCACGGACCACGCCGCCGCCGCAAAACCACACGGAAGGCGGACCTGTTAGCCGCCCTATTTCTTTGCTGGGTTTTTTAGCTCCGCGGCGAGCGCCTTAATTTCCGTCAGGTCACGCTGCATCTCACTCCAGCCGTACCACAACGCATAATCGGGATTCGCGTGGAACGTGCCTTGGAATGCCCGCATCCGGTGTTCGAGATACATGACGAACAGTTTTTGTTCGATCACCGTCGGCGCGTCGTGAAACGTCAGCAAATCCGGAAACGCGCTGACGTAGTTCGCCGGTTTCTTCAGCGAACCGTCTTGGTAAAGTCCCGCCACCACGCGGATCGCCTCCGCCATCAGATGATCGGATTCCTTGATCATGTTGTCGCCCTGAGCGAGTTGCTCCTTGGCGAAATTGCCCGAGTGACACTCATTGCAGGTGGACAGCATCGCGTCGCGTTCCTTCTGCCAGTCCTCCTGGGTGAGCTTGGCGACCCTGGCCGCCTTCACCACGTCGAGGCGCGCGGTGGGTTTGCCCTCCGGATCCAGCACGCCGAGCGCCTGTAAAATCGTTACGCGGTCCGCCGCCCATTGCTTGTCTTCCGGCAACGGTAGGCGCACAGCCAGGAATCCCCACGGCGTGTCCACGTCGTGATGGCCTTGGTTCATGTGGCAGGCCTGGCACGTTGGCGCGACGGCATTCGTGGCGATTAGGCCCATCTGTTTGAGGTTGCTGCGCACGCCGTGTTTCGAGCCGGAATACATTTCCCACTGCGGATGGTCAAAGCCCATGTGGCAGGTCTCGCAGGCCTGCGGTTGCCGCGCCTCCTTTACCGAGAACGTGTGCCGCGTGTGGCAGGCGTCGCATGAGGCCAGGCCGAAACCCCCGCCGCTCTTTTTCAAGTCCTTGATCTCCTGCTCCGACTTCAAGCCGATCTTGTGGCAGCCGCCGCACCCTTTCATGCCGTCAATCATCGCCATCGGCTGCCAGTGAATCGTCGGCATCGCCTTCATCGCCGCCCAGGCCAGCGCGTGCTTGCCGTTCTTGAACTGCGTCACTTGTTGCTCGTGACATTCCGCGCAGGTGTCCGGCGTGGGAATTTTCACCCGGGCAACATCGTTGGTGGACTGATGCCCGTCGCCGTGGCAATCCGCACAGCCCACGTCCACCTGGCTGTGGCGGCTGATCCGCCAGTCCGTCACGATCCCCGGCGTCTGTTTCTCATGGCAAGCCACGCATGAAGCCGGGCTCGGCCCGCCTTTCTTGTCCGCCGCCTGCGCCAGCAAGGCGCCGGCAAAGAGAATTATCACTGACAACAGCATCCGTATTTCTGAGCCGCGGGCTTGAGTTTTCATGTGATTGTTCCGTTGTGTTAAAAGGACAAAACTACTGTTGCCATCGCCGTTCGTACTGACAACTGAAACCATCATAAATGCTGTCCCGGGTCAATCCTTCGTTGAACCTGAACAGCCGCCTCTGAGCCGCAACCCCCGCCCTCGTCCCGCGCATCCACAAAGCCACGAACCACGCCCCGCCGCCGCCAACCCATACGGCAGGCGCACCCGCCAGCCGCCTAGGTCTTGTCGGTCAGCCAGGATATGGCTATCTCCAGGCGGTCAAAGATTGCGACCCGAAGGTTGAACAGGAAAAGACTTTGACGAATGAGCTGTTCCATGGGACCGAGGTGGGAGAACACAATAGCAAGCTTGGTGGTGGGGTCGGGCGTGACGGAGCGGGCCATCTGGGCCCCCCTGAGGATGTCTTCCTGGCTCAGTGCAAGGCTGGCATCCCGGTTATCGACGAGCAGGCGGTGGGCATGGTAACGGCGCAAACCTTCGACGGTGTCACCGAACAAGCCGGGCAAGGAGTCACGGGTAATAGTGCCCGAGGTGTGGACGTGGAGGATGCCCGTAGTGGCTTCGAAGCTCAGGCTCCATTCCAGAGAAGCCTGGTTGACTGGCTGAACCAATTCGGGGATGCCTGCCTTCACTACGGAGCGAATATGACAAAACCAGGTGGACTTGTCGAGCGAAAATTGGAATCGGACACTCACTCCTTTTTCAAGCCCTCCGCCCCAGCCACGCCCCATCACCTCTGACGTCGGCGCGAGCTTCCGCTTAACCCCTCGTAGCCGCCCGTCAGTCGACGCAAATGAGTAGCGGCGGGCTTCCGGCCTGCCGTAGCCGGCGGCATCCCTGCCGCCCGGCCAGAAACCGGACTTCAATCCATGTTGAATCCCAAGTTCCTTTTCCCCGTCTGTGATGGGAAGTCGAACTTCGACTCTGTGAAATCTGTGGCTAAAAATCCGTGTTTAATCCGTGGCTTTCGGTTTCATTGCCCGGTCATCGGTCACTGTTCACTGATTGCCGCCCGCCCGCCACGCTTCACTTCGGCCCACGCATCGGATATCCCGGCCTCCATATGGGGATGGTGTCTGCTTCCAGACACAGCTCCTCCTCGTCGTCTTTCCGCGGATCGTCCTTGAAACCCATCAGCCGGATCACCTTCGGATCCTCCTTCTGCATCGCCCGCCATTGCCCGTAGCTGCGGCTCAACACCAGCTTGGATTTCCGTTGCCGAAGCTGATCCTCGATCTGTGGCTCCAGTAGAAAATCCTCCCGCGTCCGCTGGCACCATTGGATGAACGAGTCGAGCACCCCGGGCAGCCGATGCCGGATTTTGCCGCCGCCCGGACGCGCCGCCGCCATGAACAGAAGCCACAGCGCGTCTGCGCAATTCTTGTAGTGCCGCTGTGCCGATTTATCATCGGAACGCCCCCAGTAGGTGCCCCGGTAGCGCTCGAACGCCGCCGCGGTGAAAGGCTCGTGGCCGGTGTATGGCACGTAGCAGGTCAGCGGGCCCCGCCCGCGCAGCAGCTCATCCTCGTCCACCCCCGTGGCGAACGCCATGCGCCGCGCAAATTGGTCCGACAACTTGTTCCGCCCGGTTTCCCAGCTCGCGACGGCATCCTTCGAGGCGCCAATCATGGCCGCAAATTCGCCCTGCGTTTGCCCGATGGTTTTCCGGAGTTCCCGGATCGCTTGGTTCGCTTTCGTTTTCATAGCTTGGTCACTGTTAACTGTTCATTGTTTACTGCTCACGGGTTGCTTGCCCCCTGCTCCCCGTCACCGCCTCCGAGTTGTATCATACAAGTAAATTACATTCATCCCCTTGCTTGCGCAACTAAAATAGTTTACTGTATCAATATTATATGATACAGCTTGCCATAACCCCAAAAAACACGGACCCGCATGCGGTCGAAACCAAACCCGCTCCCTCGCTGATCGCCGATATCTCCTCGGAGCCTGCCCCGTTTCCGGCGGACCCTCAACCGGTGTTTCCCTTGTTCCCCGGTGAAACTCCGCGCGCCTTCAGCGCCTTCATGGCTTTCTTTGGCCTCGGCCACGCCCGCTCCCTTCAGGCCGTTGCCGACCAGCTCGCCGAGAAGCCCGATACCCTCAAGAAGTGGTCCAGCCGGTTCCATTGGCGCGACCGAATTCAGTCCTTTAACTCCGGCCTCCTCCAGCAACAAGCCGAAACCGAGGCCGCCTTGCGCGCGAAACAGTCCGCGGATTGGGCTCGACGCACCGCCGAATATCGCGAGCAGGAATGGGCTGTGGCCCAAAAACTCCACGCCACCGTGCAATGCTTTCTCGAAAGTTTCGGCGACCGGGATGTGGAAAAAATGACGCTGGCTCAGGTTGCTCGTGCGTTGCAAATCTCCTCCCGGATCGCCCGCCAGGCCCTGAGCGGCGATACCGGTCCGCAGGAGCCTGTCCTGGCACCGCTCCAGATGGAACTCGCCGCCGCTCTCAACAAAGCCTACGCCCAGCCGCCCGTTGCTCTGGCTGCGTCTGCTCCAAACACGGCCCCTCTTCAATCTCACCCCTGAACTCGCCATGCCCAGCCTCTATCCCTCATCCGGGCCCGACCACTTCGCCGCCGCCGCCTGTTCCGCCGGCTGCCCTCGGGACCAAATGCTCAACTTCATCCGCGCTGGCGTCCTCCTCCAACCGAAACAACTGGCCGCCAGCGCCGCCGCCCGTCTCTGCGATCAAACCGACGGTCCCGTCGCTGTCGGCTTCGGCGGTGCCCGCGGCGGTGGCAAATCCTTTTGGCTCCTCGCTCAGATGGGCATCGATGATTGCCAGCGGTTCCCGGACATCAAATGCCTTCTGCTCCGCAAGGTCGGCAAGTCCAATCTCGAAAGCTTCGAAGACCTCCGCCGCCGCTTGTTCCCCCGGCTGTCTCATTGCTTTACCCCGTCACGCGGCCTCCTCACTTTTCCCAATGGTTCCCGCATCTTCACCGGCCACTTCCAATGTGAGAAAGATATTGATGCCTATCTCGGCCTCGAATACGACGTCATTGGCATTGAAGAAGCCACCACTCTGACCTCCCGCAAGTACCACGACATCGTCACTTGCTGCCGCACTTCCAAGGTCGCGCGCGACGGCCGGCCCTGGCGACCCCGCGTTTACTCCACGACCAACCCCGGCGGTGTCGGCCACGCCTGGTACCGCACTAAATACATCGTTCCCTTCCAGCAACGCGCCGAATCCACTACCCGCTTCATCCCCGCCACCCTCAACGACAATTGCTTCACCAATGCCGAATACCGCGACATCCTCGACGGCCTCACCGGCTGGCAAAAGCGCGCCTGGCGCGATGGCGACTGGGACATCGCCGCCGGCCAGTTCTTTACCAACTTCCGGCGCGAGGCGCATGTCATTGACGACTTCTCGGACGCGCGCGGCGTCGAATGGTTCGCCGCCCTCGATTATGGCTTCCACCATTACACCGTCGCCCTGCTCGGCTGTTTCGACAGCGACGGCAACCTCTTTGTGGTGGATGAGCATGCTCAGCGAAACTGGGTGCCGGAACGTCACGCCAAAGCCATCAAGGCCATGCTCCAGCGTCATCACGTCACCCTTCAGGGGCGCTACTCGGCTGTGCTCAGGCGTTTCGTCGCCGGTACCGATGTCTTCGCGCGCCAAAGCGACGGCGCCTCCATCGCCAAACACTACTCTGACCTCGGCATTTCCCTGCGCCCGGCCTGCATGGACCGCGTCAATGGCTGGGCTGCAGTCCTCAAACGCCTCGGCGACCCGGCCGCTTCCGTCGCGCCGCGGATATTTTTCCATCGCCGCTGCGCCCGTCTCATTGATTGCTTGCCTTCCCTCCAGCATGACCCCGCCCGTCCCGAGGACGTGCTCAAAGTCGATCCCGACGACGACGGCATCGGCGGCGATGACGCGGCGGATGCGCTGCGATACCTGGTCGCCAGCCGACCCCAGCAAATCTATGAACGGAAACTCCGAGGCCTCTGATGTCAAACCCCCAAAATTTTAATTTCGGTGTACCCCGGTGTACAAAAGTGTACCCGGGTGTACCGCGCCCGTTCGCTCCGCTGCTTCTTGTCTGCCGTTCACTCAGTTCTAAGCCGAAGCTAAGTGGTTATGACTGCTAAGCTGCGGATTGCGGACAAAGGCATGGAAAACCCGCCCCGGGTTCGGCGCGAAAAACCGTTCTCCCGCCGCGCCACGGGAACCGCACCTCGCGGGCATGCAAAGCGTGATTCGGGAGAATCAGGCATTGTTGTTGTTCCGCTGTCAGACGGCTCTCCACGAACGCCAGGTACAAAGTCTCATCGCCACCGTAAATTTTGTCGCCGACGATCGGATGGCCGATGTGCGCCAGGTGGATCCGGATCTGGTGCTTCCGTCCCGTGTGAGGTTGCACGCGGAGGATGGTGGTTGGCAACCGGCGCCCGGCAATTGGCAATTGCTGCTCCGCTGTGGCTTGATTCCCGGCTTCAGGCCACCGGCTTCCGGCCTCGATGCTCATTCTTTCCATCACCCAATACTCGGTCCGCGCCGAAGCGCCATCCGCCCGCACACAATCCTTGATCGCCACCCGGCTCTGCTCGTCCTTGCCCAGCGGCGCATCGATGACGCCGTGGCTCTCGCGCACATGCCCATGCGTTACGGCCACATATTCCTTTTCCACCAGCCGGTTTTCCCAGATCCGGCGCAGTTCGCGCGCCGCATCCTCACGTTTGGCTACAAGTGTCACCCCGCTGGTTTCGCGGTCCAGCCGGTTCACCAACTGCGGGTGCGAGCCCGCGCCCAGGTAAAGCCGCGCCCGGCTGATCAAACTGGAATACCCATCCGTCTTGGTCGGATGACAAACCAGGCCGGCTGGCTTGTTGATTACCAGCAACTCGTCGTCTTCGTAAACGATCTCAAACAGCTTTTCCACAATCGCATCAATTGATAGCGGCAAAAAGCTCGCTCATTTAGCGCAAGGCTGAGAGGGCCTCCAGAAAATCCGCCGGATGCGGCGCTTTGAAGGTCATGAGTTGGCCGGTTCGCGGATGGATGAAAGACAACTGACAGGCGTGCAGCATCTGGCGCGGGGCGGTGTAATGGGTCAGGTCGGACAAGTGCTGGTTTTGCCGGTTCCCATAGGTGGTATCGCCCACGAGCGGATAGCCCAGGAACTGGAAATGGACACGGATCTGGTGAGTGCGTCCGGTGTGAAGGACGGCTTCGACGAGTGTGGAGCCGCGCAGCCGTTCAAGGACACGATAGGTCGTCCTCGCCTCGCGCCCGCGCTCATCATCCACCGCCATGCGTTTGCGATGGGAGGCATGGCGGGCGATGGCGGCATGAATTTCGCCGTGGTCCCGCTGGGGTTCACCGCAGACGATGGCATTGTAAATCTTGCTCACCTTGCGGCTGGCGAACTGGGTGGAAAGAGCCAGGTGGGTGTCATCGTTCTTGGCGACAACAAGGCAGCCGCTGGTTTCTTTGTCGAGCCGGTGCACGATGCCCGGGCGGGCGACGCCGCCGATGCCGCTCAGGTTCCCGGCGCAATGGTGCAGGAGCGCGTTGACGAGCGTGTGTTCCTCGTGACCGCCGGCAGGATGAACGACGAGTCCGGCAGGCTTGTTCAGGACGAGTAGGGCGTCATCCTCATATAAAATGTCGAGCGGCATGTCCTCCGGCTGGGCCACCGCCGGACGCGGCTCGGGCCAGCGTACCTCGACTTGTTCGCCGGCACGGGGAGTGTGGGTTGGTTTGACGGCGCATCCATTGACTTGAACGTGGCCGTCTTCAATGAGCCTTTGAAAGGTTCCACGGGAGACAGCCGGGAATTTACCGCGCAGCCAGGTGTCGAGCCGCCCGGAGGGGAGGGATTTTTCGATAGTCAGGACTTCGGTGCGAAGGGACATCACTACGGCTCGCCCGCTACGGGGGTCTCGGGTGCGCGCTCACTTTTCCAGGTTATGAGGAAGACCAAACCGACGCCGATGCAGATGGCGCTGTCAGCAATATTAAAAGCCGGGAAACCAACTTCGCCGCCGCCGCGTTGCTGGAGGTAGAAATAAATAAAATCAATGACATGCCCGACTCGCAGGCGGTCGATGAGGTTGCCCACAATGCCGCCGAAGATGAGGCCAAAGGCGACCTGACCGAGCAAAGTGTGCGAGTCAAAATGGTGACGGCTGAAAAACAGGACAACGAGAGCGATCAGGGCAATGACCGCGAGCGGCATGTTGTTGCCGCGGAAAAGGCTCCAGGCGGCGCCGGTATTGCCCCAATGGACGAATTTGAAGAAGCCCGCGAGCACGACTTTTTCTTCCGAATAGCCTAGGAAGCGGAGGACGATTTGTTTCGTCACCTGGTCGAGCGCAATCACGAGCAGAGCGATGGCGGCGATGCGGCGGCTTGGGCTCCGGAGGATGGAATTCGCTGGTCTCATTCCCACGATGGAGGCAGATTTAACCGGTTGTCCCCGCAGAAAACAATTTATTTTGGCTTAAAACAGGCGAAATGTCCAAAAGCCAGTTGACTTGGGCGGTTTGTTTGGTAGTTTCAACCCTCTTTTGATCAGGATTTGAGATGAAAACGCATTTGCCGAAAGTGAATTTAGACCAACGTAAGTGGCATGTGGTTGACGCCAATGGCGCCGTGCTGGGCCGTCTGGCGGTGCAAATCGCAAACATTTTGCGGGGGCGGAATAAGCCGGTTTACACGCCGCACATGGATGCGGGCGATTTTGTGGTGGTCATCAACGCCGAAAAGGTCGTGCTCACTGGCAAGAAGGAGACCGACAAGGAGTTCATGAGCTATTCCGGCTGGAAAGGCGGCGAGAAGTACCGAACGGTCGCGCAGGTTCGCGCCAAGACACCCGAGAAGCTTATAACCCATGCGGTGCGGGGCATGGTCCCCAAGAACCGCCTTGGCCGGGTGCTGATGACCAAGCTGAAAGTTTACAAGGGCAACCAGCATCCCCACGCCGCACAACAACCTGAAACGCTGGGGGTCGCGAAGTAGGGGCTCCGTCTTTCAACCATCAATTTTCCAAGTATGACTAAAGTCAAAGAACCGAAATCCCCGCAATACATCGGAACCGGCCGCCGCAAGACCGCTGTCGCGCGAGTGCGCTTGGCCTCCGGCTCAGGTAAAATTGTCATTAACGGTCGGCCATTTGAGAACTATTTCCCGGTTGAAACGCTGCGGGCAGCGGCGACGCAACCGCTGACCGTGACGGGCACGACGGGTAAATACGATGTGCAAGTGACGGTGACCGGCGGCGGTCCCAATGGCCAGGCTGGCGCGGTGCGTCATGGCTTGGCGCGGGCGCTGCTCACGCTGGACGCGAATTTTCGGCCTTTGCTGAAGTCCGAGGGCTTGCTCACCCGCGATTCGCGAATGAGAGAGCGCGAGAAATACGGCCAGCCGGGCGCACGCAAACGTTTCCAATACAGCAAGCGTTAATCGTGCTGGAAATTTTCAAGCCCCGCTGGTTAAATCCGGCGGGGTTTTTGTTTTGGTATCCGTGTCCGGCCATTTGCAGTCGGCAGCCAATACGGTTCCGGTGCGACGACCGATGATGGACCAGAGATTAAGGACGAATGACTATGAAAAAAGTTGCGATCGTTGGTGCCAGCGGTTACTCGGGCGAAGAACTCGTTCGATTGCTGCTCTCGCATTCGTATACAGAGCTGGCGGCAGTCACCTCGCGCCAATACGCGGGGCAGACCCTCGCCCAGGTCTTTCCGAAATTCGCCCATCACCCGCGCGCCAAGACGCTTCGCTTCAGCGAGCCAAAGGCCGAGTTGCTCGCCAAAGAGGCCGAGGTCGTTTTCCTGGCATTGCCGCACGGTGTGGCGGCGGAGTTCGCCGTGCCGCTGCTCAAGCAGGGCTGTCGCGTCATTGACCTCAGCGCGGACTTCCGGGTCCGGAGCGCCGTGGTGTACAAGGAATTTTACGCGCACGAGCATCCCGCGCCGGAACTGCTGAAGGATGCGGTTTACGGTCTGCCAGAAATCTACCGCGCTGAAATTAGGAAAGCCTCGCTCATTGCGTCACCGGGCTGTTACCCGACGAGTATTCTGCTGCCCACCGTGCCGCTATTGAGGGCGGGCCTGGTAAGATCCGCCGGCATGATCGCAGACTCGCTTAGCGGCGTCAGCGGCGCCGGCCGTAAGGCTGAGCTGGATTATCTTTTCGTGGAATGTAACGAAAGTGCAAGGCCGTATGGCGTGCCGAAGCACCGGCATCTTTCGGAGATTGAGCAGGAACTCGCTCTTGCCGCCGGGACGCCGGTGACGCTGCAATTCACGCCGCACCTGATCCCCGTCAATCGCGGAATTCTCACGACGTTGTATCTCGAACCGGCCACTTCCGGCTCGCCAGCTTCAACCCTCGAGCGTTTGAACGCCTGCTATCAGGCCGCATACGGCACGGAAGCTTTCGTGCGCCTCCTCGATGGCAAGGCGCTGCCGGATACAAAGAACGTCGTTGGCACCAATGTGATTGAAATCGCCTGGCGTCTTGATTCTCGGACGGGTCGGTTGATCGTGATGAGCGCGGAGGATAACCTTGTTAAAGGGGCCAGCGGCCAGGCGGTGCAAAGCATGAACATCATGTGCGGCTTTCCGGAGACCTCAGGGTTGGTGTAAGGCATCGCCGGGCGGAGGAAGCGCACTGCATCAGGTTTGTATAAATCCGCAATCAAATGGAATGAAATCAAAATTGAAAGCGATTCCGGGCTCGGTGGTTGCGCCTCAAGGATTCAAAGCCTCAGGCGTTTTTTGCAATATCAAACGGCTCGGCACGGGCAAAGGATCGGATAGGGGACGCAAGCGCGACCTTGCGCTCATTGTCTCCGATTCGCCTGCCACCATGGCCGGCATGTTTACAACCAACCAGGTCTGCGCCGCGCCAGTGAAAGTGTGCGCTGCGCGCGCTAAAAAAGGCCGGGCCCAGGCCATCGTCGTCAACTCCGGCAATGCAAATGCGTGTACCGGAAAGCAGGGTTTGGCTGATGCGTTGGAAATGACCCGCTTTACCGAACAGGCGCTCAACCTGCCGGTCGGATCGGCGCTGGTTGGCTCCACGGGCCGCATCGGGGTCATGTTGCCGATGGACAACGTCCGCGCCGGAATTATCGAAGCCGCGGTCATGCTTGGGTCCACGGTTGCCCATAGCGCGCAGGCGGCCGAAGCCATCATGACCAGTGATACCCGCCCCAAGGAGTCTGCCGTGGAATTTCGGATCGGCGGCAAGCGCGTGCGGATCGGCGGCATGTGTAAAGGCGCAGGCATGATTCAGCCGGGCATGAGCGCTACAGGCAAGCGACCGGCGGCGGCGCCGCTTCATGCCACAATGCTCTGTTTCATCACCACTGATGCCGCTATTGAAGCCAAAGCCCTTCAGGAAGCCTTGCGAGAAGCTGTCGCGCTTAGCTTTAATCGCATCACCGTGGACGGCGACATGAGTACAAACGATACGGTGCTGGTGCTGGCCAACGGTCGGGCATTCGCTCAAAAGTCCAAGCCGCCGATCATCACCCGCAAGTCCCGGGACTTTGCTGTGTTCCGGCTCGCGCTTCAGCACGTCTGCCTCGAACTGGCAAAGATGATCGTGCGGGATGGCGAAGGCGTGTCGCGCTTTGTAACTGTGCGGGTCAATGGCGCGAAATCCTTTGCGGACGCGGATGCCGCGGCGCGGGCGGTGGCCAACAGCCCGCTCGTAAAAACGAGCTGGCACGGAGGCGATCCCAATTGGGGCCGCATTATCGACGCTCTCGGTTATAGCCCGGCGACAATTGTTGAAGAAAGGGTCGATATCGGCTACAGCACCCCCGGCAGCAGGAAGATTTTATGGAGTCTCAAACGGGGACAGCCAACAAGGACAAAGTTCAAGGACCTCTGCGTCGCGGTCTCTTCGAGAGAATTTGACCTTCACATCCGGTTGAACATCGGCCAGGCATCCGCGCTGATGTATGCGGCCGACCTGACCGAGGAATACGTGGAATTCAACAAAGGCGACGTAAGTGATCCTTCCTCGCTCGGAGGCTGAGGCTTCAAGTCGGCTTGCGCTTGAGTTTCATGCATGCCCATGAACGTGAAAGCGTCTTTTCATGCGACGGCACAACTGTTAAAAAGGTGACGTGCAAGATTTGATTGCCAAAGCGGAGACATTGCTGGAAGCACTGCCCTATCTTCAGAAATTCAGCGGCGCAACCTTCGTTGTCAAATATGGCGGCTCGTTCATAGATTCGCCCGACGCTACGATCCGTAACGGAGTTGCGCGCGACATCGTCTTTCTCGAGGCCGTTGAAATCAATCCCGTCGTTGTCCACGGCGGCGGCAAAGCCATCACCCGCGCGATGGAAAAGGCCGGGCTCAAAGCCGACTTCATCCAGGGCCAGCGCGTCACGGATGAGGCGATGGTCAAGATCGTTGACGAAGTGCTGTCACGCCAAATCAATCCCGAGATCGTGGCCACAATCAGTTCCTTCGGGGGCATTGCCCGTGGGTTCGCCGGCCCGGATATCTTCACGTGCCGGAAAATTCACTTGCGGGGAGCCAATGGCCAACCAGCGGACGTGGGATATGTCGGCGAAGTTACCGGAGTGAACACTGCGCCGCTGCTGGACTGTATTGAAAAGGGCATCACGCCGGTCATCAGCCCGACTGCGCGCGGCGAGGACGGCCGGATTTACAACTGCAATGCGGATGTGGCCGCGGCCCAGACAGCCATTGCGCTGAAGGCGCAACGGCTCGTCTTTATGAGCGACGTGCCCGGCTTGTTGCGCAACCCCAAAGATCCCGCGTCCCTCATTGCGCATCTCCAATCCAGCGAAGTGGACGGGTTGAAACGAACCGGGGTGATCGACAAAGGCATGATTCCCAAAGCCGACAGCGCCGTCGCTGCAATCGAAGCCGGCGTGGGAAAAGTCTCTTTTGTAGATGGCCGCGTCCTCCACTCCTTGCTCCTGGAAATCTTCACCGATGCCGGCATAGGCACGGAAGTGGTCTTGTAGGACGAACATAAATTCCGCTTTCCTCCCGCAAGTTTCCCGTTAATGTCTCCGCGGTTTCGTTTGAGAGAAAAACGATGAAAGAAATTGTCCCATCGCCACCGCCCGTGGTCCGGAACGACATGGCTGCCGTGCAGGCGTTATTTCAACAGCATGTAGTACCGAGCTACGGCCGCTTCGAAATCGTGTTCACGCATGGCGCGGGCAGCTATCTGTACGATATCGCGGCCAAGCGCTATCTGGATTTTGGCGGCGGGATTGCGGTCAGTTCACTCGGCCACGCCCACCCGGCGATCACCGAGGCGCTCGTTGAGCAATCGCGCAAACTCATCCACGTTTCGAACTACTATTATCACGAACCCCAGGGACGGCTGGCGGAAGCGCTGGCGCATCTAATCGGCCCGGGCAAATGTTTTTTTTGCAATAGCGGTGGCGAGGCGAATGAGGGCTTGTTCAAACTCGCCCGCAAGTTCGGCCACGACGAAGGGCGCTTCGAGATACTCACAACCTTCAACTCGTTCCACGGGCGGACGCTGGCGGGCATCGCCGCTACCGGCCAGGACAAGGTGAAGAAGGGGTTCGAGCCCATGGTGCCCGGGTTCCGGCAGGTCCCATACAACGATCTTGAAGCCATGCGCGCGGCGATTTCTCCGGGCACCGCAGCGATCTTGGTCGAGGGCGTTCAGGGTGAAGGCGGGGTGACGGCCGCGACTCCGGAGTATCTGCTCGGCTTGCGCCAATTGTGCAATGACAAGAAGCTCCTCCTGCTCATGGATGCCGTGCAGGATGGCCACTTTCGAACTGGTTGTTTCCAAAGTTTTCAACGCATCCTGGAAGGAATGCCGCAGGCTTCCAGTTTCCTGCCCGATGGCATCTCGATGGCGAAATCGCTAGGGGGTGGATTCCCCATAGGGGCGTTTTGGGTGCGGGCGCCTTATGCGGATTTGCTTAGCGCGGGCACCCACGGCACGACTTATGGCGGCTCGCCGCTCGGTTGCGCGGTCGCCCTGGAGGTTCTGGATGTGATCCAGCGCGAGAAACTGGCCAACAATGCGCGCCAGGTCGGGGATTATCTCAAGGCCGGCTCCCGGGAACTCGCGCGGAAATATCCGGGTATCATCCGCGATGTGCGCGGGCTGGGGTTAATGCTTGGAATCGAACTGAAGCCGGGTATTCCGAACCTTCCCGGTGGCGCCAACAAGACACAGGCCGCGCGGTTCGCGAGCCTGTTGCACGCGGCTGGGCTGCTGACAATCCCGGCCGGTGCGCAGATTCTGCGTTTCCTGCCGCCACTGAACCTGAGGCAGAGCGAAGCTGAAGAGGGACTGAAAATAATTGAATCGGTACTTGTGAAACTGTCGGCTTAAGGAAGCGCAACTCACAGTCACGCAAGACTGATCGGCATGATGCTGGGGTTGATTTGAATTATGAAACATCTGTTGAGCATTGAGAACCTGGCGCGAACGGACATGGAAAAACTCTTGGCCGACACCGTTGCCATCAAGAAAGAACGCGGCCGGCATTTGAAACATCCACTGGCCGGCCAGATATGGGCCATGCTGTTTTCCAAGGCCTCCACCCGGACGCGGGTGTCGTTCGACGTTGGTATTCGGGAACTTGGCGGGCAGGTGATTTTTCTACCGGCGAGTGAGATTCAACTTGGGCGCGGCGAACCGATCAAAGATACCGCGCGCGTGCTGGGCCGGCTCGTTCACGGCGCGGTCTTTCGCACTTTCGCCCAAAGCGATGTCGAAGAATTCTCCCGTTACGCCAGGATTCCCACGATCAACGCACTGACGGATGAGGAGCATCCCTGCCAAATCATGGCTGACATCTTTACCTTCCAGGAAAAACGCGGCCCAATTCGGGGCAAAGTGGTGACGTTCATCGGCGATGGCGCGTGCAATGTTGTTAACTCCTGGATTTTTGCCGCCGCGAAGCTGGATTTCGAATTGCGGATTGCCGCTCCTAAAGCCTTCCAGCCTTCGGCTGCTTTATTGAAGCGCGCGGGTGGAAAAATCGTTTGCACCGAGGATATCAGCGCCGCCGCATCCGGCGCCGACGTGCTCTATACCGACGTGTGGGTCTCAATGGGCAAAGAAGCCGAATCCGCCGAGCGCATCAAACTGTTGAAGGGATATCAAATTAACGCCAGCCTGGTTCGGCTTGCCAAGCCGAACGCCCTCGTCATGCACTGTCTGCCAGCCTATCGCGGGAAGGAAATTGACGAGGCAACATTTGAAGCGAACGCCGAGACGATTTTTGATGAAGCGGAGAATCGCCTTCACGCGCAGAAAGCAATTCTGCACTGGATCGTCTCCTGAACCCAGCGAAGCCCGGTCCTCCGGGAAACTCTCATTCATCCGCCGATTGGTTCGCCCGGACGGTGCGGCCGTATCGCTGTAAATATTTCACCGCCACTTTCAGGTCCTTTGGCCACGGCGCCATGATGGTCAGTAACTCGCCCGTCATCGGGTGCGGGAAAGAAAGCTCTTCCGCGTGAAGCGCCGCGCAATCAATCAGCGGACGCTCGATCTGGTCCGGCTTCAACCAATAGTCCCGCTTCAATTGTGAAAGCAATAGGGGGCGTCCGCCATAAAGACGATCCCCCACGATGGTGAGCGCGGCATGGCGCAGATGAAGCCGAATCTGCCCGAGCCGATCAGTCAAAGCCTCGCATTTCAAAAGCGCATGCCCGGAAAACCTCTCAAGCACCTCGCAAACCGTGTGCGATTGTTTACCCCGCTTCGAATCAATCCGCATTATCCCGGGTCTCACAGGGTTTGGCGCAAGTTTCGCTTCGATTTCAAACCGGTCTTCCGTCGGAACGCCTCGCACTAGGGCGATGTACTTCCGGTGGCCTCTTCCAGCGCCGAGAAGATTCACAACCGCAACGAAGGCCGGCTTGTTCTTGCCTAGCAGGAACACGCCGCTGGTCTCGAAATCAAGCCGATGCGCGTTCATGAGGTACACCAGCCCGCGCTCCCTGGCCCAGGGTTTCGCTTGCTCAATCCCCGAATGCAATAATTGCATCAGGTTGGGCCGCTCGGGTTCGGAACGGTCTGGCGACACCAGCATACACGCAGGCTTATTAAGCGCGAGCAGATGTTCGTCCTCGTATAAGACCGGGATTTCCCAAAATTCGCGGGTTGCCGGCCAGGAAAGTTTAATGACAGCACTCACGTGTTCAGGCGGGATGGGGCGGAATCATGCGGCCAGAAGCTGCATGCCCGGCTCATGACCCGTTATGACTTTTTGGCTGAGCGGGGAGAATAAGAGGGCGGCGGCTTGGGCTGGCTAAGAGGTGTGTCGCGCATCGTCCTTTGTAGCTCCCGGTTAAACCACTGGTTGAATGCCTCGTTCTGCCTTTGCTGGCGCACCAAACCGACGTACGCGGGCAGGTCAGCCTGCATTTTGACCTGATCCAACGGGAGCCGAGCTTTCACAAAGAGAATGGCTCCGCCTCCAATGATCGGCTGGAAATTGCTTACTTTTCCGGGCAGCGTGCTGAAGGCCATCTGCTTGAGTTCATTCAAACTGAGGCGCTCTTCGAATTCCGGCAACACGCGGGTGCTGATTGAAAATGGCGGCAGCTCAACCGGCCGAAGTTTCGTCTCCGCGCAGATCGCCGAAAAAGTCTTTCCCTGCGTTAGCCCGTTGGTGAGCGTGGAATAGAACGACTGGCCCGCAATCCGCGCCAACATCGTGGCTTGGTTGTACTTGTAATCTCCGACTACCCGCGCTTGAATTTTGGCCAGTGACGGCACCTCGCTGGGGATCTTTTTATTGAAGGCGATCACATATACCCCATCCCGGCCAACGAGCGGTGGGCAAAACGGGTCATCCACTGTTCTTAGAAACGCCGCCTTTGCGAAATCGGTTCCCACGTCGAGGTCTTGCGGTCCGCCCTCGCGATCAAAGGGCGTGGTGACGTTCACAGTCAGCCCCTTCTCCTTTGCCAGCTTGTCTAGGTTGTCAGCGCGCATCGGCTCGATGTCAAAGAGCGGTGTGGCGAATTCAACAGCTGTTTTGCGGGCATGCGACATTGCACGCTCGCGAATCAATTCTTCATGGATCTTAAGTTTGGCTTCCGCCGGGGACTTCGCGATCCGCGCATAGTTTGTCCCAAGCCGTTGCAGGTTGGCTTCAACAATCTCATCCAGGTTCGTTTTCGACAACTCTGCCTCCGCCTGCGCCAGGAGGTTCGTAACCGGGAACTTCACATAGCTGACCTGTACCCGGTCCGGAATGCGATAGCTGGCCAGGTTGTTCGAGTAGAACTGTGAAATGGCTTCCGGGGCCGCAGACGCATTGGCAAGATAATTTGAAGCGGAGAAAAATAGCACTTCCGTGGCCAGTTCCTGGTGCTCGCGTTCGTAAAGCCCTTTCGCCTCAGCCGGCGTGATGAGTTGGCCGCTTAGTCCCAGGATGGCAGCCAGCTCCTGAATGCCCATCTCATGCCGGATGAATCGCTCCAAGTCGTCCATATGGAAACCGCGCGGTTCGAGAATTTGCTGCACGAACATGATGGGCGAATTGATGCCCATGCGCTGATACGACCGCAGCATGTCCCTTGCGAACTGAGCGCAGATCTCGCTGTTGACATGAACGCCAAGCTGGTCCTCTTTCATGATCAACAGTAGCCGGCAGTACGTGGCCTGCATCGGATCAAATCCGGATTTCTTGGCCTCCTCATCCGGCCACGAGCTGTTCATGAAGAAATAGCGCAGATAAACCTCTCGCTCGGTTTGTGCAAACTGGTCCTCCGTCACTTTCTCGCCTTCAATGGACCCGTAATTGGCCGGACCACGGCGGCTGGCGTTCAGCTTCGAGTACGGCGAGAAAAAGATAACAAAGCTGATGATGGTCACCGTAATGATGATCGCCCACAGCCAGGTTTGGTGTTTTCGAATAGTCCCAATCATAACTTCAATTCACTTCAAGGCCGCGCACCCTAACTGTCTTTCCCAAGGCAGGTCAAACGCAAAAAACAGGGCGAAAATCCAACTTTACAATCTGCTGCCGGTTTGCCACGTTTATATTGTATGTTGAAGAAATTCCTGTCGCTCTTATTTCTGCCCCTGCTGCTGGCTGGTTGCAACGCCACGCTGAACAATCTCACGCCCCAACAGCAGGTCCGCAACGCTGACAACCTCTACCCCGTCGAAATCGCCTTCACCAGCCACCAGCAAACTATGCGCTGGCAGAGCATCCGGTCGGAAATCGTTGTCGGTCCTGAGTTCTACAAAATGCGGCCCACACCGCTGATGACGAACCGTTGGGAAGGGCTTATTTTTGTGCCTCCGGGAACCAGTGCCGTCAACTATCGTTATAAAGTCACTTACGATTACAACGCAATGGGCGCCCCCAGGACTGACAGTATCCGTTCCCCCGAATATACCCTGCGGATTGTGGACAAATAGCAGCCGACCCTAACTTGGGCGCCAGCCGTCCAAACAACTTGCTGAGGCTGGTCCATGCTGGCAGAGCCATGGACGACGGGTGTTCCGGTTATTGTCGTCGGAATTGCAGCCGGAACCACCAAATACTGGCGAACATTAAGGCCCGCCTTGTGCAAATGCTCATAGTAAACCACTCCTGTTTCCCGGCATCTTCCCCGGTTTGAGAAATCCGCGAGGGGCAAATCAATCCATCGTCTGCTTGATGCAGGCCTTGACCCGGAGCCAATCCGGCAACCCAGCGGCTGAAACGTTCCCCATCCAGCCGGTGAAAATCATAGGCGCGCCCCACTTCCAATGTTCGACGTGGCCGTCGGCGAAGGAAAGATTCGCGCCCTGATCATGCCGGTTGGCCGGCATGTCCCACCAGGTCTGGGTGCCGTTATAATAATCCGTCGGCATCCCGAATTGCGAGTCGAGCAGCGTCGCCTCGTTCTCATCAATGAAAACAAGACACGCGCTGATGTTCGGGGTCTTGATCTGAGTGACTTTCTTGAAATAAGGGATGTAGTTCTCCACAAACGAATCATACTCAGGGTAGCCATTTACGGATTGGCTCATATTGTAACTGCGCGCGCGCAGTTGAGATAGTGGGTTTCCGTTGCTGTCAGTCAGGGTCGAATGATCCGCGGGGCAATGGTAAATCCCCAGCGAACTATTATACTGGAACAACAAGCCGTTCTCGACGTTCGGAATCGTCGGTTCCGCCAGGCACCACGACGCACCTCCCGCAATTGTGCCGCTGCCCCCGCTGCCAGAAATGCCCATCACGGAATTGTTCGGAACGAGGAAATCATCATTGTCGGTGTTGTAAAGCTGCCAGCAGATCTGGAGCTGTTTCAGGTTGCTAGTACACGCGATCGTTTGAGCCCTGCTTTTAGCCTTCGAGAGAGACGGCAGCAGGAGGGCTGCCAGAATGGCGATGATCGCGATAACAATGAGCAGTTCAATCAGCGTAAAACCGACAGCCGGCGAGGTTGCAGCGGGAGGCGACTGGTTTCCTTCGGCGATCGCTGCCGGCTCAAGTCGTGTGGCAATTCTGTCGGGCTGATTCATTCTCGTTACGGCATGCCTTAATCATACTACGCATGGCCACTATCGTAAAAACCGAAGTTAGATTGCGGGCTCTCGGCCGTGAATGCCACTCGATTCCCCGACCTTTCACGCACCTTTGCCACACATTCGCCGTTGCGCCAATCTTCGGCAACTCTTTCTCTGCCTGATTTGAGTTGCAAAAATGCGGCTCGCTGGGAAACTTATGTTCTCTATGAGCATATCGCCTATTCGCGTTGCGGCTACCGGCGCTGCCGGTCAAATCGGTTACGCCCTTCTGTTTCGCATAGCTTCGGGCTCGATGTTTGGAGCAGACCAGCCTGTGATTTTGCACCTGATCGAAATTGAGCCAGCCATGCCTGCTCTCGCCGGGTTGGTAATGGAGCTTGAGGATGGCGGCTTTCCGCTGCTCAAAGGCATCGTGGCGACATCGAGTCTTGATGAAGGTTTTCGTGGCGTGGACTGGGCGTTGCTCGTTGGCAGCGTGCCGCGCAAGCCGGGCATGGAACGCAAGGATTTGCTGGGCGTCAATGGCAAGATCTTCGTCGGGCAGGGGCGGGCGCTCCAGAAGAATGCCGCACGGGACGTGCGCATCCTCGTTGTCGGCAACCCGTGCAACACGAATTGTCTCATCACGATGCACAACGCTCCCGAAATTCCCCGAGACCGTTTCTTCGCGATGACGCGCTTGGACGAGAATCGCGCTAAGGCACAGCTTGCCCAAAAGGCCGGTCTCGATGTTACGGCAGTGACGAACATGGTGATTTGGGGGAACCATTCCTCGACGCAATACCCCGATTTCTACAATGCGAAGATCAAAGGCCGGCCCGTCACGCAAGTGATTAATGACGAAGCCTGGCTGAAAGGCGAGTTCATTACAGCCGTCCAGCAACGCGGCGCCGCCATCCTCAAGGCGCGAGGCGCCTCCAGTGCTGCCAGCGCGGCGGTGGCCATTGTGGACACCGTAAGCTCGATTATAAAACCCACTCATGCCAGCGACTGGCACAGCCTCTGCGTTTGCTCCGATGGTAGTTACGGGGTGGAGAATGGTCTCATCAGCTCGTTCCCGATCCACAGCAGCGGACAGGCGCTCGAAGTCGTCGAAGGGTTGTCCGTAAACGAGTTCAGTCGCGCGAAAATTGATGCCACTGTCAACGAGTTGAAAGAAGAAAAGGTTGTGGTCGCCGAACTTCTGTCCAAGTGAGGTCAAACTTATTTTGACGTGCCTTTGCCCGTGCATCAGACTCTGTTTGCTGTGGGTTCCCTTTGTTGGTGACCCCGTTTGAAGAGCCGGGTATTTCCCGGGGCAACCATGAAAACACTTTCACGCGCCGATCTGGCGCACCGCATCGATCACCTGATCCTTCCACCGGAAGCAACGCGGTTGGCCATTCAACAATTTTGCTCGGAAGCCCGCACGCGTAATTTGCACGGCGTTTGCGTCAATGGCTCCCGAGTCGAACTTGCGTGTTCGTTGCTTGAAGACACAAGCGTGAAGGTCCTGGCCCTGATTGGTTTCCCGCTCGGCGCGTCTGACGCGGACGCAAAGCGCTACGAAGCCGAGGTGGCCATCGACCACGGTGCCCAGGAAATCCAGGTTGTGTTGAACATCGGGCGTTTGAAAGATGGCGACTGGTGCTATGTGCTGCGCGAATTGCGTGACGTGGCGGAAGCCGCCGACGAGCGCCCCGTGAACGTCATTTTGGAAACCAGCCTATCGACTGTCGAAGAACAACTGATCGCTTGCGAACTGGCGCTTGATTCGGGGGTCCGCGGCGTTTGCATCGGCACAGGATTGCGGACGGCGATTGGAATCGAAGAGGTGAATCGGCTGCGCGCAGCGGTAGGGCCCAAATTCGAGGTGAACGCCTGGGGCCCAATCAAGGATGCGCAGGCCGCCTTGGGGCTAATTGAGGCCGGAGCGACGCGTTTGGGCACGAGCCCCTGCGAAGCGCTGCTCCTGAGTCTGCCCGAATGAGAGGGTCGTTGTCTTCGGGTGCGGCGTCCATGTTCGTATGAATGCGCCAGCCCTGAGGGTTTGACCTCAGGTGAGGGCTCTCCTAGACTCCGCTTTCTCTTATGAAAGTATTAGTTTGCGACCCTGTTTCGCCAAAAGGAATTGCCCTCTTACAACGGCGCCCGGAAATGGAAGTCGTTGTCCTGCCCAAACGCCTGTCAGAAGCGGAATTGATCCCGATCGTGAAAGACGCGGTGGCGCTGGTAGTCCGCTCCGAAACCAAAGTTACCCGCAAGGTCATCGAAGCCGCGCCGAAGCTTCGTGTGATCGGCCGGGCGGGCGTCGGGGTGGATAACGTGGACGTGGATGCCGCCACGGAACATGGCGTCGTGGTTATGAACACGCCAGGCGGCAACACGGTGTCCACCGCTGAGCTGTCCTTTACCATGCTTCTCAGTCTTGCCCGGAAAGTGCCCCAGGCCTGCGCATCGATGAGCGCCGGCAAGTGGGACCGCAAGCAGTTTCAGGGAGCCGAGCTTTCAGGAAAAAAGCTTGGCGTGCTCGGCCTTGGCCGCATTGGGAGCGAGGTGGCCAAGCGCGCGGTGGCCTTTGGCATGACCGTGCTTGGCTATGACCCGTTCCTGACTGATGCCCGCGCCCAAGCGCCTGGCGTCGAGTGGATCTCTGACCTTGATGATGTTTATCGCCACTCGGATTTCATCAGTGTTCACATGCCGGTCACCGAACAAACGCGGGGCATGCTCAACGCGGCGGCCTTTGCCAAAATGAAGCCGAAGGTTTGCCTGGTGAATTGCGCGCGCGGCGAAATCATTGTCGAAGCTGACCTGCTGGCGGCGTTGGATTCCGGAAAGATTGCCGCTGCCGCGCTCGACGTCTATGCGACCGAGCCGTTGCCTTCGGAACATCCGTTTCGCAGGCATCCGGGCATTATTTTAACGCCGCACCTGGGTGCCAGCACACACGAGGCCCAGGAGAAATGTGGCATTGAAGTGGCCGAAGTCATCACGGGCTATCTGTTTACCGGCGAAGTGCGCAATGCCGTGAACCTGCCCTATTTGGATGCCAAGACTTACGAGTTGGTGCGGCCTTATCTGGTGCTGGGTGAGAAGCTTGGCAGATTGCTGGCGCAGCTTGCCCCTACCCAAGTGGACCGCCTGCATATTACTTACGGGGGAAAAGCCCGGGAATTGCCCAACATCGACCCGATTACGCGGGCGATTCTGCTTGGCTTCCTGTCCCGTGTTTCGGTAAAGGACCTTAACAATGTCAACGTGCGCAGCATCGCCTCCACGCTGGGACTCACGGTTGAGGAAAAACGTTCCAGCGAACCGGTCACGTTCAATGAATGGTTGCATGTGCAGGTTTTTCAGAGCGGGCGGAAGGTTGTTTCCGCCGGCGGCACCTTTTTCGGTTCGCCGGACAATCCGCGCATTGTACGCGTCTTCAGCCAGCCGACCGAGATCGTGCCTTCGGGCGTTGTTTTGCTGTTGAAGAACAAGGATCGGCCCGGCATCGTTGGTTATTTGGGCACGTTGATGAGCAAGTACAACGTTAATATTGCCAGCATGAGCCTGAGTCGCGATACTGTCGGCGGCCAGGCCTTAACGGTTTTAAATTTGGATAGCGTGCCTCCGCCCGAAGTGTTGGACGAAATTCAAAGAGACCCGGACATCAGCAATGTCAAGGTGGTCAAACTATAAGTCGATGCTAAAATCAAAAGACACATTTATGAGAACAATAACGAAATCAGTCGCCCTGCTTCTTTCGGCCGCAGCCCTCTCCGCCTGGGCCACTGCGGCGGACTCGGCACAAACCAACGCGGCTGCCCCCGCGAAACCGGCCGATAAAATGTCGCAACTGTTCGGCGACACCGTCGTGGCGAAAGGCAAGGGATTGGAGATCAGGCGCAGCCAATTGGACGAGGCAGTCATCAGTGTCAAGGCCTCCTTGGCCGCAAGAGGCCAACCACTGCCCGCTGAACGCATGATGCTGCTCGAACAAGGCGTGCTGGACCGCCTGATCCAAATGCAATTGCTTCTCGCCAAGGCAAGTGAAACCGACAAGGACAAAGGCAAGAAACAGGGCCTGATCCGTTTTGACCAGATCAAGACCAATGCCATCTCCGAAGAGACCCTTAACCGCCAACTAAAAGCGGTCGGAATGACGCAGGAGGAACTTCTTAAGAAAATCACCGAGGAAGCGACGGCTGAAATGACCTTGGAACGTGAACTCAGCATCAATGTTACCGACGCCGAGGTCAAAAAGTTTTACGACGACAATCCGGCCAAGTTTGAACTGCCGGAAATGGTGCGGGCCAGCCACATTTTGCTCGTCACTCGCGATTTGACGACCCAGACCGACCTGCCGGATGACAAGAAGGCGGCAAAGCGAAAACAGATGGAGGACCTCTTGAAGCGCGCTCGCGGGGGTGAAGATTTCGCCAAGCTGGCTAGGGAATTCTCCGAAGACCCGGGCTCGAAAGATAAAGGCGGCGAGTACACGTTCCCTCGCGGCCAAATGGATCCCCAGTTTGAAGCCGCCGCCTTTTCGCTCAACACCAACCAGATCAGCGAAATTGTTACCACGCCCTACGGCTATCATATCATCAAACTGAGCGAAAAGATCCCGGCCAGGAAAATGGATCTGGAAAGGGTCTCTCCCGACATCAAAGAATACCTGACTCGACAGGCGCTTCAGAAAGCAGGCGTGCCCGCCTACATAATCAAGCTCCGGACCGAAGCTGGCGTGGAAGTTCTGGACGAAAAGCTGAAGCCCAAGGAAAATTCCGATGCGATAGTGTTGCCCGCAGCAGGCCCTGCAGTGAAGCCGGACACAAAAAAACCATAAAGACTACTGCTTCCTTTGCGCTTATAAGTGAGGGCGGCCCGGGTAATGCCGGGCCGTTTTCTTGAGCACACAAGAAAACGGCGGTCTTGACTACAAGGAACGTCCGACAGACCCGGAATGGACTTCAGTATTTCTTGCTGAACTTCTTGCGGCTTTCCTCGTCCGTTGCCGGCTCGGTCCTTCCCCGCTCGATAGGCTGATCTGGCTGTGACGTAGGCACTGCCGCGTCTGCTGGCGGGGCAGTGCTTCGAGGCTCGGGTTTATCTACCACCCCCACGAACGCCAGGCGCAAACTCATCAGGCTTTGCTTGAGTAGAGCGCCTTCTTCCTTGCTCAGATTTCCTCTGGTCTTTACCCCCAGCATTTCCAGTTGGTCGATGAAGAATTTTGCCGCCTCGATGTCCTTGACAACTTTCCCTGTTTCCGGGTGCGCGACCTTGCCCAGGAGCATCATGGCCATGTTGGATTGCTGCATCACGAGTTGAGCAAAAAGTGCGGATAGCACCTCTTCACGGCTTAAGTCGGGTAGTTTTCCCTCTGAGATATGGGAGTCGGTCATCACAAATTATTTTTGCGCTTCTTGCGGATTTCCGCGAGCAAAAAATGAAGAAGCTGACGCAGTCTGCGGTTTCCAGAATTTCCCGCTGCTCAGCCGCCCTTGGGAACATTACGCCGGAAACTGGGTCAACCGCTTATTCAGGATCAGCAATGAAACCCGGGTAAAATAAGATTTTATTTGCCGAAAGAGGCAGCGTCATTATTGCGATCTCGCGCGGCATCTTTACCCCGGCAATGGAGGAGCAGCGGTGGGTTATTCAAAGTAAAGAAGTGTGCTTGCCAAAAATGCCCATTATCGGCATTCTAAAAGACATTATGAAAAATCGGACTGGTATTGTTATTTTGGCTGTCCTTTGCCTTGGGTTTGGGATTGCGTTAATTGGCGTTCGGCGAGAAGCGATAAAGCAGAAAGTGAACGACACTGATACCATTCTTACCCTGTCCAACAAGTGGGTCGATACGAGCAGTAAACTCGACGAGCAAAAACAGGTTGCCACCATGTTGGAGAAGGACCTCGAAAACCAAAAGAAGTCGTTCAATAAGTCCCTCGATGATTTGACCAATAACTTCACTCAGGTTACCTCCAATCTCATCAAAACCGAGGCAGCCCTCAAGGCCAGCCGGGAGGAAGCGGCCAAAAACGAAGCTAAGATCGCCGAGTTGGAAACCCAGAACCAGGCCCTCGATAAACAGGCCCTCGATCTCAGCACCTCGATCACGAACCTCACTGTGCAAATTGCCGATACGCAAAAGAGATTGGCTGCGTCCGAAGGAGACAAAGCTTTTCTTCAAAAAGAGCTCACACGGTTGATGGCCGACAAGGCCGAGTTGGAACGGCAGTTCAATGATTTGGCCGTTCTGCGCGCGCAGGTCAGCAAGTTGAAGGAGGAACTCTCCATCGCACGGCGAATCGAGTGGATTCGGCAGGGTATTTTTGCCGGCGCCGACCAGAAAGGTGCCCAGAAACTGATGCAGGGTTTCAGCGCGCCTCAGCCGCAGGCTAAAACGCCAAAACCCATTTATTATGACCTCAATGTGGAAGTTGGCGCCGACGGCAGCGTTCGGGTCATCCCGCCACTTACCAATAGTCCGGTGGTGACGAACCCGCCGGCTAAATGACGCAGGCGAATGTTCTCATCGACTCTCAGGGCCGTGTCCTGCGCGACCTGCGGGTAAGCTTGACGGATCGTTGCAATTTCCGGTGTTTATATTGCCTGCCGGAAACCGAGGCCGCGCAAAACTTCTATCGTGGTCACTGGGCCCACATGCCGGATTCAGCGCCTCTCGTGCAGCAGTGGGTGCCCAAATCGAATCTCCTGACCTTTGAAGAGATCGAACGCGTTGTGCTTCTGGCGGTCCGGTGGGGAATTCAAAAAATCCGGCTCACCGGCGGGGAACCTTTGCTTCGTCACGGCGTGGAAGATCTGGTTGCGCGCATAGCCGGGATTCCAGGGATCACAGACCTGGCGATGACTTCGAATGGTTTTCTGTTCCTGCAGAAGGCTCAAGCGCTCCGGCAGGCGGGGCTTTCTCGCATTAGTTTCAGCCTGGATTCGCTTGATCGCGAGAATTTCAGGAAAATCACCGGCCGGGACGGACTGGCCGAGGTTTTGGACGGCATTCAACTTGCACAGCAGCTCGGTTTTCATCCGGTGAAGATCAACGTTGTGGTTATTCGTGGACTTAATGACCATGAGCTTGAAGCGCTGACCGATTTTGCGCGCCAGCACAACCTCAGTCTCCGCTTCATCGAATTCATGCCGCTCGATGCCGCTCGCGCATGGCTTAAGGAAATGGTGGTGCCCGGCCGTGAGGTGATCCAGCGCCTGCAAACCCGTTTCGACCTCCGGCCTGTTGCTTCCGACAACCCCTCCGCCACGGCGAAGCGTTGGGCTTTTCCCGATGGGCGTGGCGAAATTGGAATCATTGCCCCTGTAAGCGAGCCGTTTTGCGGCCACTGCAATCGCATCCGGCTGACGGCTGACGGCAAAATTCGGACCTGTTTGTTCAGTGTGACCGAACATGATTTGCGCTCGCATCTTCGCGGCGGTGCCGGCGATGAGGCGCTTGGCCAATGGCTCAAGGAGGTCGTCTGGCAAAAAGAAGAGCGGCATCATATCGGCGAACCCGATTTCGTGCCGCCAACCCGCTCGATGAGCTGCATTGGGGGATAACCCGGCCGTTTAGCCTTGCGGGATTGCGTTGACAAAAGGCAGCTTGTCCCCCCGAACACGACGAATGACTGATATGAGCTTAATTCCCCACCCTTGACCCAACTTCTGGGGCCGATTATTAAGTTACCGACTATGCCGACTTACGAATACGTTTGCACGAAATGCGGGCATCGATTTGAGAAGGTTCAGGGGATGTCCGCCAGGCCGCTGACTGTTTGCCCGAAGGAATTGTGTGTGCAGAAGCGCTGGGGGAAAGGGGACGTCAAGCGAGTCATTAGCGGAGGGGCCGGCCTGATTTTCAAAGGCAGTGGCTTTTACGCCACGGATTATCGCAGCGAGAAATATAAAGAAGCCGCAAAAAAGGATTCCGCCGCTGCCAGCTCCGCGGCTGGAGGAGACACGAAAACGCCTCCTGCCAAGCCGGACAGCAAGCCGCCGAAATCCTCTCCTGCCAGGACCTAGATGGCTAATTTGTCTGCTCGAACAATCACGGAAGTCGGAGCGGCGCGACTCCAGGACTGGAAAAGGGCGCGGGCTATGGGACGCGAAACCCTGCGAGTTCCCGCGCAATACGGGCATTGTCACTGTTTGAAACTTGCGAGCCTCCCCCGAAATACCTGGCAGCCGGCGCTCTGGGTGGCGTTTTTGTTGGTCATCTTGCCGAACCCAGCTACAGCCCAGATCGTGCCGCGGGATACATTCGCAACCCGGAGCCACTCGGGCCAGTTTATAATCCGGGGTGGCGGAAGTTCGCGCTCCTCCCGTGCAGCGCTGGCCCTGTCAACGAACTTGAGCTTCGTTTGCCTCGACCCAACGTTGCTTTCAGTTTCCTGCGAGCGGATTAAACAAAGTCTGCTGCGCGAACTTCAGGCCGGAACTTCTTGGCAGGGAAGGATTTACCTGGTGCTCTTTCCTGCATCCTCCGGCAACGAGCCTGTCACGATTACTTCGGAGCGTTTTCGGGACGGCTGGCAGTATCGTGTCGACCTGCCTGAAGTGGTGGAGCGGACTCGGTATGTGCAAGCGATTGTGCAAGTGGTTTTGCTCGAGATCGCCAATCGTAGCGCCGAAACGCGCTCCGCAGAACTTCCGCCTTGGCTCGTCGCGGGTCTTGCGAAACAACTGCTCGCTTCCAGCGAAGCTGAAATCATTCTACCACCGCCTCGTGCGAACGTTAACGGCTTGAGCCTCGCCGCCACCTTCATTAATGCGCGCAAAGGCAACCCGCTCGAGCAGGCACACCAACAATTGCGTGCCAATCCCCCGCTGACGTTCGAACAACTGAGCTGGCCCCCGGATGACCGGATGTCCGGCAGTGGAAGCGAAGTTTACCGCAGCAGCGCCCAGCTGTTCGTATGCGAGCTATTGAATCTGCAAGAAGGCCGAGCTTACTTGCGCTCAATGCTGGCTGAACTTTCCCGGTATTACAACTGGCAACTGGCTTTCCTCCATGCTTTTCGCGCCTATTTCCAGCGGCCGCTCGACGTCGAAAAATGGTGGGCTTTGCATCTTGCCTATTTCTCTGGACACGATTTGGCCCAAACTTGGTCGGAAGAGGAAAGCCGGCAAAAGCTGGCGCAAATGCTCAACTCGTCCGTCCAGGTTCGCACTAGCTCAAACGAACTGCCCTTCCGCACCGAGGTCACTCTCCAAACAATCATCCGTGACTGGGAGCCCGCCGCCCGGAATCAGGCGCTTCAAAACAAGCTTCGCGAATTGGGAATGCTCCGCCTTCGGGTTGCCCGTGATTTGGCCGGGTTGGTGGATGAGTACTGTCAGACATTGGAAGCGTACCTGCTAAACAACCGCAATTTGCAGCCCACCTCTGTCCAGGGGAATGTGGCAAACTCAAGCCGGGCGGCCGAGGAAACACTTAAACGCCTTGACGAATTGGATGTCCGGCGGCAGGCACAAAGGCATTAGAAAAGAACGCGCGGCGCGACTTGGGCCGCGTTGTGTTCGTCCAAAACCACCCAACATTTTTGCCGCGCAACCAGTTTCTAATTAGCGACTTAACATCGGAAACGCCAAACAATCAATCCCCTTCTCTTGACAGGTTTTTTATCGAATTTATAGTCCGTCTACAAGAACTGAAGGTAAAATGCATAGCGTCAATTTGACCGGGGATAAAGAGGAGCCGCCCTCGTGTTTGCGATGGGAGGTGCTTAAGGAATTTCACCCTGCAGGCAAGGGGTTTTGGACTGATGTTTCCGACACGGACTGGAATGATTGGCATTGGCAGCTCAAGCACAGGATTACCACGGTCGAGCAACTTCAGCGGTTGATGCCTACCCTCACGCCGGAGGAATTTGCCGGCGCCGCGCTTGCCAATCACAAGCTCGCGCTCGCCATCACGCCCTACTTCTTTAATCTCATCGACCCGGCTGATGAGAATTGCCCCATTCGCTGGCAGGTGATTCCACGCGTGCAGGAAACCCACACCGCACCATGGGAAATGAGCGACCCGTGCGGCGAGGATTCGCATTCCCCCGTGCCGGGCCTGGTACATCGTTATCCCGACCGTGTTCTGTTTCTTGTGACCGATCGATGCGCGGCTTATTGCCGTTATTGCACCCGCTCTCGCTTGGTCAGCAATGCCAGCGGTTACGATTTTCATCCCGAATTCGACCGGCAGATCGAATATGTCCGCCAGCATCCGCAGGTGCGTGATGTGCTGCTGAGCGGCGGCGATCCATTGCTGTTCAGCGATGAAAAGCTCGAATATCTTCTGGATCGGCTGCGGGCGATTCCGCACGTGGAATTCCTCCGGATTGGCACGCGCATCCCTATCTTCCTGCCACAGCGCATCACTCCTCAACTGTGCGGAATGCTCCGGCGATATCATCCGCTGTTTGTTAGCATTCACTCAAACCATCCGCGGGAACTGACTGCCGAGGTTCGCGACGCTCTCGGGCGCTTGGCTGACGCCGGCATTCCTTTGGGCAACCAATCTGTCCTGCTCCGTAACGTCAATGATAATCCCGGGGTGATGCTGGCCCAGGTGCAAAAGCTGCTGATGTGCCGCGTTAAACCCTACTATATCTACCAGTGCGATCTTATCGCCGGCTCGGCCCATTTGCGCACCAGCGTGCGCAAAGGCCTCGAGATCATGGAGAGTTTAAGGGGGCACACCACCGGCTATGCTGTGCCCCAGTACGTCATCGACGCGCCCGGCGGTGGTGGTAAAGTGCCCGTCAATCCAGATTACGTCCTCAGCCGCAATGCCGATCGCGTTGTGATTCGAAACTACGAAGGTCGAGTCTTCGAATATCCCGAAGCCGCCGACGGAACGCCTTTAGTGGCCGCGCCAAAGGAGATCGAAGAACCTGAGCTCGTGTAGCGCAGCCTGAAGTTCCCGCCATCATTTGTCCGTTTCCAGGAGTGAATTGCCCCTTGAATTGGAACCGCCATGAGATAGACTCTTATCACGCATGGGGTGCAGCCTTTAACGGATCGTATTATTGATGTCAGGCTCAATCCGAGTGGCAGCGGAGAGGCTAACCGAATTCGCAGGGCGCGTTCGGACTGATAACCCAGCTTCTCAAAGGTCCAATTGCCGCACCTTTGTTTTTCGCGGCGGCCTTTCGCAACTCGCAACACCGCAGCCCGGTCATTCCCCGCAACTCAACCTCTGAAAAAGTCATGAACACGAACCATATATGGAAATTCTTCCGTGCCGGCGGCTTCGACCAGGTTAAGCTGGACACCGGCACCGACCTTCTGGCGCTGGATCAACTTGACCAGAAACTTTGGGTCGCTCTCGCTTGCCCCACAACCGGACTGGAATTCGACTCCACAACGCTGGCACTGATCGACGGTGACAAAGACGGTCGGATCCGGGCGCCGGAACTGATTGCCGCTGTCAAATGGATTTCTAGTCTCTTGAAAAACCCCGATGATCTTCTCAAGTCTTCCCCATCGCTGCCGTTGAGCTCTATCAATGACGCCACGCCGGAAGGCAAACAGTTGCTGGCTTCCGCCTGCCAGATCCTCAGCACATTGAAAAAAACTGCCGATGCTGTCAGCACCGAGGACGCGGCAAGAGTCGCGGAAAAATTTGAGGAGACCCTGTTTAATGGCGATGGCATTGTGCCTGCCGAGTCGGCGGCCGATGAACCGACTCGATCGGTCATCAAGGACATTATCGCCTGCCTCGGCGCCGAGCCCGACCGCAGTGGCAAGCCTGGCGTGCGCCAGGCCCGTGTGGACCAATTCTTCTCTGAGGCCCGGGCCTATGCGGACTGGTGGAAGAAAGCGGAATCCGACCCGGCCATTTTGCCCCTTGCCGATGGCACGATGGTTGCCGTAGCCGCCGTTAAAGCCGTCAAAGCCAAAGTCGACGATTACTTCACCCGGTGCCGGCTGGCGGCTTTTGATCCGCGCGCCGTAGGCGCCTTGAACCGTGAGGAAAAGGAATACTTGGCGTTTTCGGCAAAGGACCTCACTTTCGCCGCCGCCGAGATTGCCGCTTTTCCCCTCGCGCGCGTCGAGGCTAACCGGTCGCTGCCACTAAAGGATGGAGCCAATCCCGCCTGGGCCGGCGCGCTGGCCGCCATGTGTCAAACTGCTGTCAAACCCCTCCTGGGAGACAAGTCGTCGCTGACGGAAACTGAATGGTCGGTACTGTTGGCTAAATTCGATCCCTTCGAGTACTGGTCCGCAGGCAAGGTTGGGGCTTCCGTAGAGAAACTCGGCCTTAAGCGCGTCCGCGAAATTCTCTCGAGCCCGGCCAGGGAAAAAATTGCTGCGCTCATCGCCGAGGACAAGAAATTGGAGCCGGAGTTCACAGCGATTGCCTCCGTTGAGAAGCTGGTCCGGTACCACCGCGACATCTATAAGCTGTGCAACAATTTCGTTTCCTTTAGGGAATTTTACGGGCGCAAAGACAAGGCGATTTTCCAGGCCGGCACGCTTTATCTCGACCAACGGAGCTGCGACCTCTGCCTCATTGTCGAGGACACGGGCCGGCACGCGCTGATGGCCGGACTGGCGGGTACCTACCTCGCCTATTGCGACTGCGTGCGAAAAGCCACCGGCGAGAAGCTGCAGATTGTGGCCGCGTTCACTGCGGGAGATTCCGACAATCTAATGGTCGGACGGAACGGCATCTTCTACGACCGCAAAGGACGTGACTGGGATGCCACGATTACTAGGATCATTGAAAACCCCATCAGTATCCGGCAGGCATTCTGGGCGCCGTACAAGAAAGTGGTGCGCATGATCGAGGAGCAGGTCACCAAGCGCGCCGCAACCGCCGACGCCGCTGCAACAAAACAGCTCGAACAAAGTGCGGCTGCTGCCGTGAATGTTGACCCGACCAAACCGGTGCCACCTCCGGCATTGCCGGTCACACCGCCGAGCACCAAAATTGACACCGGGACTCTGGCGGCGATCGGATTGGTGCTTACGACATTGCTGGCGGCTTTGGGTGGAATCTTCGCTGCGATCGCCAACCTGCCTCCCTGGAAAATGCCCCTTGCCATTGTCGGCATCCTGCTGGCGATTTCAATACCTTCCATGTTCCTGGCCTGGCTTAAACTGCGGAAACGAAACCTCGGCCCCATCCTTGACGCGAACGGTTGGGCGGTCAACGCCAAGGCAAAAATCAACGTGCCCTTTGGCGCCACGCTCACTCAGGTGGCCGCGCTGCCGCCCGGATCACAACGCGACCTTGTCGATCCCTTCGCGGAAAAAAGGCGTCCGTGGGGCCTGTACATCTCACTTGCTCTCATCCTCTTGTTGGCGCTCTGCTGGGCCGTCGGCAAGTTCGACAGCTACCTCCCGGATAAAGTGACCAGCTCATGGGTAATCCGCGGCAAGCTTCCGCCCGCCAGCGCAGCCCCGGCTGTTCCGGCTCCGGCAGCGCCTGCCAAATAAATTTCCCAGCAGGACCCGCCTGGCCATTCGACAGCTTCAGGCATTTTTCTTGAAGCCGGTTCCTTTCGGACTTTCTGGAAAGGCAAGGCGGCTTCTCGGCGCTTGCTGACCAAAGCTCATGCGCTTAGCTTGGACAGCGTTATGCCCCGCGAAACGGACGCTGCTAAAGCCAACCGGCTGAAAAGCATCATTGCTGGCCTGAAGAAAACCTATCCCGGCGCCCGCTGCGAACTGAACTTCTCCAATCCACTCCAGTTGCTCATCGCAACCATTCTTTCGGCGCAGTGCACCGACAAACGTGTCAATCTTGTCACTGCGGAATTGTTCGGGAAGCATCGCTCTGCAACGGATTATGCCAAAGCCGGCCTCACCGAACTGGAGCAGGACATCAAATCAACCGGCTTCTTCCGCAACAAAGCAAAAAGCATCAAAGCTTGTTGCCAGGCCATCATTGAAAAACACGGCGGGCAGGTGCCACGCACAATGGAGGAATTGGTCGCCCTCGGTGGTGTGGGGCGCAAAACGGCTAATGTCGTCCTAGGCAATGCTTTCGATATGAATGCCGGAGTCGTCGTGGACACCCATGTCACAAGGCTTTCTCAGCGACTGGGCCTGACCAAGGAAAAAACCCCGGAGAAAATCGAGCAAATGCTGATGAAACTCGTTCCCCGGAAGCAGTGGACCATGTTCAGCCACTGGCTGATTTGGCACGGACGCCGCCGTTGCTTTGCGCGCAATCCTGAATGTCCAACCTGCGAAATCAAAGCGTTCTGCCCGCGCATTGGCGTGCCGTCCAGTGAGCGCAACAAATGATGTCGTGGTACCTGCTCCAATCCGGACCGGGCTCTCCCGCCCTCAACATGGCTCTGGACGAAGCGATGTTGGAAGCAATGCCACGGCTGGGGCGGCCGTTGCTGCGATTCTACAGTTGGACAGCGCCCGCCGCTTCGTTTGGTTACTTCCAAAGATTCGCTGAAGTCGAACGGTTGACCACGCTGCGTCCACTGGTGCGCCGGCCAACGGGCGGAGGAATTGTTCCACACGATGCGGATTGGACTTATAGCTTTGCCTTCCCGACCACCGACGCCTGGTATTCGCTCGTGGCAGTGGAAAGCTATCGGCGCGTTCACCAGTGGCTTCAATCTGCGTTCGCAAAAAACAATATGGCGACCGAACTTGCGCCCTGCGTTCGCAAAGCCGGGCCTGGGCAGTGTTTCGACGGCTGCGAGAAGTCCGATCTCCTCTGTCACGGAAAAAAAATCGCCGGCGCAGCCCAGCGCAGAACCCGCAACGGGCTTCTTATCCAGGGCTCCGTTCAGCCGCCTCCGCGTTCACCAACCAGGGCCGATTGGCAGAAAGCCATGTGCACGGTTGTCGGTGCTGAGCAAGGGATTGGGTGGACGGAATTTGTGCCGGATGCCCCGCTCAACGAACGGTCTGTCACCCTGGTCCGGGAAAAATATTCTCAGCCGGACTACAATCAGAAACGCTGAACATCAGTGCTTCCGGAACCATTAGGTGCCCCCTTTGACGGTATCTCATGCATCAAGTTGGATGCGAAGCCGCTTCAATTCCCGTCAAATTCAATCATTTCGTGATTGGCAAGCAGGGGAAGCTGCGTATTGTTTCTGCGCACGAAACTGGATTTTGAATTATGAGTAATGACAACGCTAAGCGCCGTTATCGCAAAGACCTCTCTGAAATGCCGGATTGGATGAAGAAGAAACACTGTCCACATCGCGACAAATACATGTCCGGAAAACGGATTTTACCTAGGAACATCACCGGCAGGGAAAAGCTTCCGGACCTCATCGATGAGACTTTCCTCGCCTACAACGGTGCGCGCCTCAAGGAAGCCTGCCAGTTGGTTGCGGCGAAAATGTTGGCATCCGATGTCACCATTGGTATGAGCTTCGCTGGCGCGCTCACTCCAGCCGGTATGGGTTGCTCCAGCATCGTGCCGCTCATCAAGGCCGGGTTTGTGGACTGGATTGTCGCCACTGGCGCGAACCTCTACCACGACATGCACTTCGCGCTTAACTACCCGGTCCGGGTTGGCAGCTTCAAGTTCGATGACACCGACCTGCGCAACAACGACATCGTGCGCATTTACGACGTGCTGCTCGGCTACAGCGATTGCCTTATGGCCACGGATGAAATCCTGCGCAGCATCCTTATCCAGCCCGAATTTCAAAAGGAAATGGGCACCGCCGAACTGCACTACCTGATTGGCAGGTACTGCGCCGAATGGGAACGCAAGGCGGGTATCAAAGACGTCTCCGTGCTCGCCGCCGCCTACCGCGCCGGGGTGCCGTGCTACACATCGTCCCCGGGCGATTCGACCATCGGCATGAATTTTGCCGGCGTTGAACTGCGTGGCAACAAACTGCGTGTCAACCCCTCAATTGACGTTAATGAAAGCACGGCCATTGTCCTGGCGGCCAAACGTTCCGGCGGCAAGAGCGCCGTGGTCCTGTGGGGTGGGGGCAGCCCGAAGAACTTCATGCTTCAGACGGAACCGCAAATCCAGGAAGTCCTCCGCATTAAGGAATATGGCCAGGATTATTTCCTCCAGATCACCGACGCCCGCCCGGACACCGGGGGTCTCTCCGGCGCCACGCCAAGTGAAGCCGTGAGTTGGGGCAAGGTCGATCCGGACCGTCTGCCTGACGCTGTGGTTTGCTACACCGACACCACTATTGCGATGCCGCTGCTCACCCACTACGCCCTCGCAAAGCACAAGCCGCGCAAACTCAAGCGCCTTTACGACCACCGGGGCAGAATGGTCAAGGCCCTGACCAAAGAATATTTTACCCACAACAAAGTTAAAATGATCGACGGCAGCGACCCTGTTCTGGATTGAGAGACGGGTGATTGGGATTGGAATCGTCATGACCACCAGACAACTTCAGGCTATCGCGCGCAGCAAGGGCACGCCTGTCGTGATTGTTGACCACGATGGCATTCGGAAGAATTACGCTGAGTTCAAAAAACATTTGCCCCGGGTGCAGGCGTATTACGCCGTCAAAGCGAATGCCGAACCGGCTATCGTTCGGACCCTCTATAAAGCGGGTGCAAGCTTCGACGTGGCGTCGCTGCCGGAGTTCATGCTGGTTTATCAAAACATCAAACGTCTATCTCCAAAACGGCAGCAGGACTTCATCTGGGACAAAATCATTTACGCGAACCCCACCAAGGCGAAGGCAACCCTTTGCACCCTCGATCAATACAAACCCTTGGTTACCTACGACAACCTGGCCGAGCTGCAGAAGATCAAGCAATACGCCCCGCACGCGGGCGTGGTCCTTCGCTTGCGCGTACCCAATACCGGCTCAATGGTCGAGCTCTCATCCAAGTTCGGCTGCGACCCGGGCGAAGCCGCCGACCTCGTCAAGGCCGCGTTTGACATGGGTCTCGTCGCGGAAGGTTTGAGCTTTCACGTCGGCAGTCAATGCACCAACTTTCAGAACTTTGTGCAGGCTATGGATATCGCCGCAGCAGTTATGCGCGAATCCGGGTCACGCGGGCACGAACTTAAAATCCTCGATATCGGTGGGGGGTTCCCCGCGCCATACAACAAACACGTCAAACCCTTCAGCGCACTGGCGAAGAAAATCAACGCAGAGATTGACCGGCTTTTCCCGAAGGACATCCAGATTTTGGCCGAACCGGGCCGCTTTCTTGTCGCCACTGCCGCCACCTCAATCGCTACTATCATCGGGAAGGCGGTCCGGGACGGCAAACCTTGTTATTATATCGACGACAGCGTTTACCACACTTTCAGCGGGATCATCTTCGACCATTGTCAGTATCATCTGAAGGCGTTTAAGAAGGGCAGAACGGAGATTTGCGCCGTGTTTGGCCAGACTTGCGACGCGCTCGATACGATCTCGCTCTCTGAGGAACTGCCCGGCTTGGAGATTGAGGACTTGGTCTATTCCGAGAACATCGGCGCCTACAGCAGCGCCTCGGCTACATGGTTTAATGGTTTTCCACCGGCGAAGGTGGTGCATGTGAACCAGTAAAATTCTGTAATGCCCTTCCCGCGCATGCGCCTCACCGCCGATCTCGCGTCCCAGGCTTTCTTATCACGCTTTGTATAGGCCACGCGGCACTTGCAATCCGGCACCAGCCGCTCCATGCTGTTTGAGCGGCATTTGCATAGCGCGCCGCGATTCGCGCCCGACGTAAGTCATGAGCACATTACCTGATAGCGATTTTGATCTCGAAAAACTCTTTTTGCCCGCTTGGGCTCAGGAGCCTTCTTCTGCCAAGTACGCCAAATACCAAGGCGGGGACGAGAGACCCGAGCGCCGTGGTGACCGTCGCGGCCCCCGGCCGCCGCGCCGGGACGGACCGTCCGGGGGGCGGAGGGATGAGAATCGCCCCCACAGTGACCGCCGCGGTCCTTCGCGGCCCATGGGTGGTCGTGGAGGGTTTGATCGTGGCGAGAGACCTGATTTTCGTCGTGGCGAACCTCGGGAGCAGCGCGCGCCGCTGCCCCCGCCGCCCGAACTTAACATCAGTCTCTTTCCGGACGAAAAGGGAGTCGAATCGCTCGCACGCCAAATCAAAATGACCGGACGTGCGTATCCTCTGTTCGATATCGCCCGGATGATTTTGCAAAAACCGGAGCGCCAATCGGTCGCATTCAGCGTCAAGAAGAACGCCGAAGGTCAAGTCATTCAGCCGCTGTTTGTTTGTGCGTTGGACGACACGCTTTGGCTCTCCGAAGACGAAGCCGTTGCGCACGTTTTGAAGAAGCATTTTACCACCTTTTACCAGGCGGAACGTACGGCTACCGAACCGCCCAAGGGCAAATATACTTTTGTCGCACAGTGTGGGATGAGCGGCGCAATCTTGGGGCCGCCCAATCACCACGATTACCAGAATCAATTGCGCAAACTGCACACGGAGCGCTTCTCGCGAATGCCGTTTGAGGTGTACAAGTCGCGTGTCAGGATTGTGCGCGACGAAGAAGTGGTCAAAAAATGGGTCGATGACCAAAGCTGGAGAACGGAGTACATCTGCCTGAACCTGCCTGAACCGCTGCGCCTGGGAAACCTGGAAGCTGTGGAGAAACATTTCCGTGAAACCCACAAGGAAAACATCATTAAAGCGGTGGAGTCTCACACGCTGAGCGGAGCCGCCACCCGCGCCTTGCGCAGTCCTGAGCTGCTGAGGTTGGTCCGCAGCGTTTGGGAAGATCAACGGCGTTTTCCGCTCCAGCTTGCGACCATTCTGAGCCAGCAGTTCGCTGAACACGGCCTTCAGTTTTTCAAGGTTAATAAAACCATCACTCACGTTTCCGTTGCCCGCCCTCACTATCTCGATTTAATCGCCACCCCGGTTTCCGAAGGCGTAAAGCGCATCGTTGATTACATCAACTCAACTCCAAAGTGCTCGCGCCGTCAGCTCGTCGAAGCCTTGGTGCCATCGCCGGCACCTGCAGCCGCTGCAACGCCCGGAGTTGAGGGACAACCCTCGTCGCAACCGGAGACGGCTCAGCCAACACCGGAACAGACGGCTGTCATTGCGGATTTGCATTGGCTGATTCATCAGGGGCACGTGATTGAGTTTGCAAACGGGATACTCCAAACCGCCAAGAAGCCGTTACCCAGGCCACCTAAACCCGAAGCCAAACCGGAGCAGAAACCCTCTGAATCAGCTATGCTGCCGGTAGAGCCTGTCGTAGTTGGTGAAGCAACTGCGTCTGAGTCGGGAGCTGGTGGTGAGCCTGACCCGGAACTTCCTCTCGCAGAAGACTCTAAACCTGCGGAAGTTCAAGTGACGCCGGTTCAATCTCAGCCTTAAGCCACCCTTCGGTCCGTTAATCGATTCAACTTGTTTGCAATCCCAATTCCCGCGCATGTCGGGAGTGGGGTGAAATCTCCGGCGTGATTTCCCATGAGTTTGTTTCCCTTTTAGCTGTATTGCTGCTATTCTTTGCTTATGCCATTTGCCAAACTGGGTCTTTCTAATGCAATGCTCGACGGGGTCAAGGCCATGGGCTATGTCGAGCCAACCCCAATTCAACTCCGTGCCATTCCGCTGATTCTCGCCGGACAAGACGTCATCGGCAGTGCGCAGACCGGTACTGGCAAAACCGCCGCCTTCGCCCTGCCCATCCTTTCGAAGCTCGCCCAGCACAGTCCGCAGACGCGTATGCTCGTCCTCGAACCGACTCGTGAGCTTGCGGCCCAGGTTGAAACCGCCATTCATGATTTTGCCCGGTTCACCAACTTGAGCACTGCCGTTATGTTCGGTGGCGTGGGGTACGGCAAACAGTTGGATGCCTTGAAGAACGGCGTGGATGTCATTGTCGCCACGCCGGGCCGGTTGCTCGACCATTTGCAACGAGGCACCTGCAAACTGGATCAGGTCAGGTTTCTCGTCCTTGACGAAGCCGATCGGATGCTGGACATGGGTTTTCTTCCTGATGTCCGGCGCATTCTCGACCGGTGTCCGCGGGACCGGCATACGTCCCTTTTCTCCGCCACCGTCCCCCCCGAAATAGAAACTCTCATCCAGTGGGCGATGAAAAATCCGCAAACGATTGAGATCGGTGCGCGCCGCACGCCTAAAGACACGGTCCAGCATGTGATTTATCCCGTCTCGGACTCGCAAAAGACCGATTTGCTGCTCGAACTGCTCAAGCGGGTGAACTACGACTCCGTGATCGTTTTCTGCCGCACCAAATATGGCGCCGACCGCGCCGCGGGTCTCCTTAAACGGCACAACCACGCCGTCGCGGTGTTGCATTCAAATCGCACCCAGCGCGAGCGCGAGCAGGCGCTGCGCGGATTTCGCGATGGCCGCTTTGAAGTGCTCGTCGCCACTGACATCGCCGCGCGCGGCCTCGACATTGCCGATGTGAGCCATGTCATCAACTACGACGTGCCCCAACATCCGGAGGATTACATTCACCGCATCGGCCGCACCGGCCGCATGGAAGCCACAGGCGATGCCTTCACACTCATGGTGGCGGAAGACGGCCGGCACGTGCAGGCCATTGAACGGTTTATCAGCCAGAAAATCCCGCGCGTGAAGCTCGAGAACTTTGATTACAAATACACGACGCTATTTGAGGAAGGCAAACCGGGCCATCCTCAAGGTGGCGGCGGCCGTGCGCGCGGCGCGCGTGTCCGCGGCGGATATTTCTTCGGCCCGGCGCGGCGCCGGAGATGAGACTCGTAACAATCTCGGCCGAAGAGCGGCCCCGGCATGATTTGAAATGTGCCGCCGCAATCCGGGGGTTGATCTCAAGCGTGCGTTGACATTCCCTCGGTCTGATCGGTATATTCCGGCCCCTTTATATGAACCGCAAACCGCATGTGGCTGTGGTCGGTGCGACGGGCGCCGTCGGCATCGAAATGATCGAAACCCTTGAAAAGCGCAATTTCCCCGTCGGGAAATTGACCCTTCTCGCTTCCGCCCGTTCTGTGGGCAAGAAACTGAAGTTCAGGGGCGAAGAAATCACGGTCCGGGAACTTAAAAAGGATTCCTTCGGAGGGATCGACATCGCGCTTTTCAGCGCCGGTGGCGGCATTTCGAAAGAATTCGCGCCCATCGCCGCCCAAGCCGGTTGTGTGGTGATCGACAATTCCAGTGCGTTCCGCATGGATGAAAAAGTCCCGCTCGTCATTCCCGAGATCAACGCTGAGGACATGAAATGGCACAAAGGCATCATTGCCAATCCAAACTGCACGACCGCCATTGCCCTGATGGCGCTTCATCCGCTGCACCGGGCGTTCAGCTGCAAGCGCATCTTTGCCTCCAGTTACCAGGCTGTCTCGGGTACGGGCGCCAAAGCTATCGCCGAATTGGAACGTCAGGTGGGCCAGATCGTCAAAGGCCAGCCAGTAACCCGCGAGGTCTACCCGCACCAAATTGCTTTCAACGTGCTTCCGCACATCGATTCCTTCCTGCCCACCGGTTACACGAAGGAAGAGATGAAGATGGAGAACGAGGGTCGCAAAATCATGCACCATCCGACGTTCCACGCGAGCGTCACCTGTGTGCGCGTGCCGGTCTATCGCGCGCATTCGATCGCGGTCAGCGCTGAGTTTGAAAAACCGGTTACCGTAGAGGCCGCTTTGGCCGTGCTCAAGAAGGCGCCGGGTCTGGATGTGATCGACAATCCGGCAAAGTGCGAGTACCCCCTGCCGCTTTACCAATCGGGCAAGTACAACTGCGCTGTCGGTCGCCTGCGTAAGGATTGCGCGTTCGACAATGGGCTGTGTTTCTGGGTCTCAGGCGACCAGCTTCTCAAAGGCGCGGCCCTCAATGCCGTTCAGATTGCAGAAGAGTTGATGAAGTAGCCGTTGGTGCGGTGTGAACGCTTTTAGCCTTACGGTTTGGTCTCATCTTTAGTGAACGCGTTCACTATTTTGATTTTCGCCTCCTTTGAGGCGTCCATCACTTTGACGATCTGACCGAATGGCGCCATTTTGTCCGCGCTGATCGCCAGCTTGAGGTCCGGGGTCTTCAGGGCAGCCGAAACCAATTCGACCTTTAACCGCTCAGCCGTCACCGGCCTGGCGTCGGCACCTAAACGCAAATTGCCTTTGGGATCGATACTGACAACGAGCGGCGGAGATTCCTGGGCGCCGGTCCTTTGCGCCTGGGATGATTCCGGCAAAGCGAGCTTAAGAGCCGGCTGCTGCTTGAATGTGGTCGTCACCATCAGGAAAATCAGGAGCACGATAAGAATGTCGATCAGCGCGACAATGATGATTGCCGGCGCCTGCCGCCGTTTGCGAATGTAGAAACGCATCGCTTACTTCTTTCTTGTCTCCCCGTCCTCGCGATATTGCCGGCGGACGAATTCATCGCATAGGGTTTCTAGTTCCACAGCAATGGTTTCGACCTTCTTGTTGTAATAGCTCCAAAAGATGAGCGACGGGATGGCAATGAGCAACCCCATCAACGTAGCGTTAAGGATCAGGGCAATGCCCTTGGCCAGTTTGGCAGCCTCCGTGAGCCCTGCCTGTCCGATGTCACCGAACAGGGTCATCATGCCTGCGATGGTGCCCACCAACCCAAGCAACGGCGCGATGCCGACGATAATCTCCAGCACCACCAAACCGCGCTCCAGGCGGGCAATTTCATGCCGCGCACGGGTCTGTAGGGCGCCGAGAGTGTCCTCTTTGGGCCAATCCAAATGGTCGGCTGCAAGCAGGAGCAACCGGCTCATGGGCGATTTGTGCTGCTGGCACACGCGCCGGAGCATCGGCACATCTTCCGGCGACTGGCAGGATTGGACAGCGGCTTCGATCTCGGGTGGCAGGACCCGGTGCCAGCGCAAGGCAATCCCCCGTTCAATGATAAATGTCAGGCCAACCACCGAGGTTAGAATCAACAAGGCATAGACTAATGGTTCCATATTTAGTTGTAATAAAAGGTAAACTGAATGTGCCGGACATCGTGAAACATGGCGCGCATGTCGCTCGGCCAGCGTGCGAAGGGCGATGGATCCTGCACGGCTTTCTCACAAACGTAACCCAAAACTTCCCCGACGGTGTTTTCAGCCACCGTCATATCGGTGATGCGTCCGTCGTAAAGCAAGTTAAATTGCAGCACAACCTTTCCCCGGCCATCCGAAGCGTAATCACGTTGATCGAGCAAAGCATACCAGCGCTGTGAAATCGCGTCTATGAGCGCTTGGTCGTACGCGCCAAATAGCGTTGACTTGGTGTCCAATGAAGCGAAATCCAGATGACGCCGCACGCCGCCCTCCTGACTCATTTTTTGCGACGGCAACGGGTTGGCTTTTTGCCGAGCCAACGCCTCCCGAATCGTCTTTGGTCGCGTATTCTCCGTCTCGCCATCGTCTTTGCGCGGATTCAATTCGGGCTTCGCCATCGTCATATCCCCGGGAGTGTATTGGGGCTTGGCCTTGAGCTCCTCCGGCGCTTCCTGGGTCTGCTGGACCGGTTTTCGGGGTTGAAGCGGCATAAATTTCTCGCGCGGAATATCTTCGGTTTTGACAACCTGCGTCTGTGTGCCTTCGATTCGCGGAGTGCCCGTATCCTTGTCCTCCACCCGGTTGGCCGCCTTTGAGTTCTTGTCCGAGTAGTACTTTGCGTTTTTGGGCGCTTCGGCAACTGCCTGGGCCGGACTTACATCCACGAACATGAGCGGAACTTCCTGCTGCTGTTGCTGCGGGCTTTCCTTCTTTTTCAACATCTCCGTGAGCATTTTGGCCGATTGCACCCACGCGGGCCAGTGGATGTTCTGCCACAAGCCGAGTTTCCTGCCGGTTTGGTAACCGCCGAAACACAACAGGTGGAGCGCCAGAGAAATGGCAAACGCCCAGGCCAGTCGCGACGACTCGACCCGTTCCAGGCGCAATGACAACTCAGGCATACCGGTAACAGACATGTGGTATCACTTTGCAGCAGGATGCAGGTAGGGGCAACTCTTTACAAAACGTTGGCCGGTGCTGCCGCAGCAAAGGTGAGTCGACTGTGTGGGCGACGCAGGGTTCAAACATGGGAAAGTCACTATCCTTGAACGGCTAACGAAACTTGCCCTGCTCGCAGAACTCAGGTTTCAGACCCTGCTGCTATGCCGTGGCGTGAACTCTGTCATCTGGCGTGCGTAACGGTAATTGGATTTCAACTGCAGGGTGTTCCACCGGATCATAATCGCAATCGTTACATTTGTCTTTTTAGAACCTAAATGAGACAAAGTAGGCTCGCTCTTTTCTTTTCGACCTGAAAATGAATCCCGTCTAAGTTTGCGCCTGATGGCCAGCGACGCCCAACTAACTCCCATGATGGCGCAGTATCGCCGGATCAAAAGCGAGCTGCCCGGGGACGCGCTGCTGATGTTCCGGTTGGGGGATTTCTACGAGATGTTCTTCGAGGATGCGCAGACCGGCGCGCAATTGTTGAACGTGGCTTTGACCAAACGCGGCGTCGTGCCGATGTGCGGCATCCCCTTCCATGCCGCCAACACCTACATCGGCCGTTTGCTCAAGGCCGGATGCAAAGTCGCCATCTGCGATCAGATGGAGGACGCCCGGCCCGGCCAACTGGTCAAGCGCGAGGTCACGCAAATCCTAAGCCCGGGAACTCATTTCGATGAACGGATGCTTTCGGCGGAGCGGAATAATTTCCTGGCGGCCGTTTACCCATCCGGAAAAACGTTTGGTCTGGCATTCGTGGATTTAACGACGGGGGATTTCATCACCACCGAAGTCGTCGGCGAGACCGCTTTGCTTACGGAAATGCAGCGGTTGCGGCCCGCGGAAGTTGTTTATCCGTCCGAGGCCGTGTTCGTGCGCGATCTGCTCGGCAACCGCCCGCGTGGCGAAGCCGACCCGCTTTCCGGTGCCACCGTCCGGCCAGCGATCCCGGCCATCGCGGGTTACGGCTGGATTCTCAACCGTTATGACGATTGGGTGTTCGCTCCGGAAACGGCGCTCTTCACGGTGCGCGACCATTTCAAGGTCGCTTCGCTCGATGGTTTCGGGCTGAAGGACCGCCCGGCGGCCATTGGGGCTGCGGGAGCGGTGCTGCACTACCTAGCGCAGCATCTGCGGCGTGACGCGGCAAACCTCACTCGCATTTCGTTCTACCAAAGGAACGATTACCTGGCGCTCGATTTCACAACCTTGCGGCACCTGGAAGTTCTCGAGCCGTTGCATCATGACGCGCCCCGCAACGCGTCGCTTTACGGCGCGTTGAACCGCACCGTCACCCCCATGGGCGCGCGCCGGTTGCGGGAATGGCTGTCACAACCGCTCGCAAGGACCGAGCCCATCCGGCGGCGGCAGGACGCAGTGCAGACTTTCCTCGAAAACTCCACCGGCTTGGAAAACCTGCGGACGCAGCTCGCCCAAGTGCGGGATCTGGAGCGGACTCTCGGGCGGTTGAGCGCGGGAGCGGGCAATGCGCGGGATCTGGTCGCGCTGCGCATGGCGTTGGAACAGCTCCCGGGGTTGAAGCGAATTCTGCGTGAACTCGCGGAGTCTGCCGCTAACAAAGCTGCGCTCAAGGAAGAAGACCCGGCTCTCCTGGCTCCCTCCCCCGCGGATGGTCCCGGGAAAGCCCCGCAAAGCGTCTCCGGGCTGTTGGAAGAGCTGGAGGGAAATGTCACCGAATTGCCCGACCTGGTGGAGCTGATTTCGCGCGCCATTGTTGATGACGCGCCGCTGGCGTTGAAGGAAGGCGGGTTGATTCGCGATGGTTTCGACCCGGCGCTGGATGAGTTGCGCACGGCGATGCGCGGCGGAAAGGATTGGATCGCGAAATTGCAGCAGGACGAAAGCGCGCGCACCGGCATTCAATCGCTCAAAGTCCGCTTTAACTCCGTGTTCGGCTATTACATCGAGGTCACGAAATCGAACCTCGACAAGGTGCCGCCGCATTACACGCGCAAGCAGACGATTGCGAATGGCGAGCGTTTCATTACGCCCGAGTTGAAGGAGATGGAAGGCAAGATCCTAGGCGCGGAGGAACGGAGCGTGAAGCTGGAGTATGAACTGTTCCAACGCTTGCGCGAAGCGGTTCTCGGGCGGCTGCCGGAAATCCAGAGGACCGCGGCGAGTCTGGCGCAACTGGATGTCCTTGGCTCTTTCGCCCAGGCGGCCCGGCTTGGCAACTATTGCCGGCCGCAAATCGGCGATGAAGGGGTGTTGTTCATCCGTGACGGCAGGCACCCGGTTCTGGAACAAAATCTGGCCGAGGAACGGTTCGTGCCCAATGATGCTCGGCTGGATGGCGAAACCCGGATCGCTCTTATCACCGGGCCGAACATGGCGGGCAAGAGCACTTATATCCGCCAGGTGGCCTTGTTGACGTTGCTGGCGCATACCGGCTCATTCATACCCGCAACGGAGGCTCGCATTGACCTGGTGGACCGCATCTTCACTCGCATCGGGGCCAGCGACGACCTCGCGCGCGGACAGTCCACCTTCATGGTGGAAATGTGCGAGACGGCGAACATCCTGAACAACGCCACGCCTCGCAGCCTGGTTATTCTCGACGAAATCGGGCGCGGCACCAGCACCTTTGACGGCCTAAGCCTGGCGTGGTCGATCGTCGAGCACCTCCACAACCAGGTCGGAGCCAAGACGCTGTTTGCCACGCATTACCATGAATTGACCGAACTCTCGGCGCGGTTGCCGCGGCTGAAGAATTTCAATGTCGCCGTGCGCGAGTGGCGCGACCAGATTGTCTTCCTGCGCAAGATCGTGGAAGGCGGCACGGACAAAAGTTACGGCATCCAGGTGGCCCGCCTTGCGGGCGTGCCGAAGACAATCCTGGAGCGCGCGAAAGAGATTCTCGGCAATCTGGAGGATTCAGAGCTCACACCGGAAGGCAATGTGCGCCATTCCACACGCCAGCAACAGGACCGCGACAAGCTTAAACATCTCGCGCCACCGCCGCAGATGGATTTGTTCGGTTAAGCCGGCTGGCGATTTCAGCCTGGAAGGTCAGGGCGGGATTGGGGTTCATTGGCGCGCGCTTCCCGCAAAATGCTGAGGCTGGTAAAGAGCGACCACAGCCATGAGGCGGCGAATACCAGCGCGCCCGCCCCGCCGAGCCAGCCAACTGGTCTCGGCGGCAAGTCGTTGGTGATTTGATGGTAGGTCTGGACGGCCAGCAGGACGAACCAGGTGATCATCATTCCGAAACCGCCAAGAGCCAGAAGGATCTGCCCTGTTCCAGCCACGAACCGTCGGGCCATGAGCGAACCCAATCCGGGCGTCGCCAGTTGGTTGATCAGCGCGCAGTTGCGCGCGGTGGAACGGTCAAGGGGTTTGCGAGGTTGTTGGGGAGAAGATCCGCTCATAGGCGTACATTAGAGCCCCCAGGACAATGGGCAGGCTAATAAGGAGACCCACACAGCAAGCGAGAATTCCCGCCACGTTAACCAGGCCGCACACCACTACGAGCCCCAAAACCTGCCACCAGTGCTTTCCCACCATCTTCCGGCTCGCGTTCATCGCCGGCCAGAAGTCCATTTGTTTGTCGATGATGAGCGGCAGGGTGAACATCCAGCTGATGCCCAGGTAGATCATCGGAATAATTGCGACGATACCGCCCAGCAGTGCCACAAGGAACGGTCCCGGCTCGACGGACCGTTCGTGGACCATCCGGATAATCGGGAAGGCCATGAGTGCAGCGCCGGGAAGTGCCGCAAGGCAGGTCAAACCGGCGGGCACAAGATAGCCAAGGAGCAGTTGAAGGAATGCGAGCCGGAATCCCGAAAAAACGTCGCCAATGTCGGCGGCCTGCCGGCGGATGTTTTTTAACAGAAACAGGTAGAGGCCGCCGGTCAAAGGTCCGGTGACGACAAGGCTTGCAATCGATAACACGATGCCGATAAGCGGAATTCGCCCCAATAGGGATACGGCAACCTGGACCAGAAGAAAAACGGCCACGCCGCCGAAAATCAGCCCGAAATTACTCTTCAGCAGCTCCCAGGAACTCCCGATGCAATTGCCAATATCCAGACCGTAATCGCGCGAGAAAATGTCTTCCGGCAACCCTGGGTTCACTCCGGCAGTCTGACCCGCATTTTCTCCGGCCGATCGCACAGCTATGTCGTCCGCAAACTCAGGAAAAGTTGAAAGCAATTTCCACTCGGTTGTGCCTTCAGCCTGAACCATCGTCTGCCCGCCCGCCCGCCCCTCGGCGATCCAGCGGCGCAACTGCTCCGCAGTGACTGGCCCATACTCCTTTTGATCCGCCCCGATTACTTTAAACATACGTGTCTGTGTTTGTCGGCCCTTGACGAGGCTCCTTGTAAGTGATTTACGGACGGCTTGCAAGCCGCGCATTTATGTGGGGACAATGGGGTTGACGCCGCAAGAACGATTTGCCAATCACAAGGCAGGCACCGAGGCGGTCTCACTGGTGAAACGCTACGGCATCCGCTTGCTGCCGAAACTTTACGAACACTTGAACCCGATGCCGTATGAAGCGGCAGCGAGGATGGAAATGAATTTGGCGGAAGATTTGCGGCAGGAGGGTACACCGTTACGGGCGGGCGTTAACTCTTCGTGAGCAACTGCGCTAGCAGCTCCGAAAAGCGGTTCTCTGTCTTGTTGTTTTTCAAGCTTATCGCCGGCATTTTACAGCCAAACGAATACGACCGCGCCGCTCGCGATGCCCCCCCGCCGCAAAGAGATTGGCAACATAAGGCCCTATTTTCTCGCTAGTTACTGGTGGGTCAGCCGGTAGAACCGACTTGCGCTAGCGGGATAAATGACAAGGAAGGTGGCAACGCTGCCGTTGTTCGTCGGGGTAAAAAGGGTAATCCAATCGGTTAGGTTCGTTGAAGTTTCAAACATGAATTGCTCCCCTGCTGCGCTGGTGGGTTTCCATTCAAAACTTTGTGTTGACACGGTTGGAGGAGGTCCCGACCGAGTTGCAGGAGTTCCCAGTTTCAGCCACATCCGAACCGTCAACTGGTTCGTGCCGGTTTGCGGGATTGGATAAATGACCGGCGCATTGGTCGAACCGTCAAATGATGCCCAGAATTCCGAATCGTCAGTAACCTCTTCGTCCGAATAGCTGCCTTGGGTCAAAAACAGTCCTCCCAATTTATTAAAAATGATTTGAACCTGCGGTTGGATGACGCCAGGGCCTTCGCCGTTTGTGTTTCCATTTGCCGTGGCATTATTCAACCAGTTAGTTGTTCCTGTACGCGAATAAAGTGGAAGTCCAATACTGCCTAGCGTTACGTCTCCCGCACTGAAAAGAAAATCCGGTTGCGAAATGATCCGCGCCATTTGCTGTTGTATCAGAATGCTATTGGTGATGTAGCTGTCCGTAAAACAATTGGTAGTTGGCAAGAACGCGCCGGACTGTGAATCCACCGGCTGCGGGATGAACGTAATTTTGTCCACGCCTGGACGCCACGCGCCGTTCACAAAGGAATTCGCGTTTGTGCCGACACCCACAACACCCGACAGCAAAGTTTCGTATTTCACGTTGTTCGTGGACAGCACATATGCCAGCCCCCCAACGTCGTCATAGGTCAATCCGGAATAAAATATTCCCGAGTTCAAGTAGAAATCGGCAACGGTGTCATATGCATTGGCTAACGGATTAACGGGGAATATTTCCATGTAGTTCTGACTGCCAAACAAGGAATAAACGTCAGCCGTATAGAGCGTAGTATTGACATAAGGACTGGTCGCCAATGTTTGAGGATCAAAATTTCCTTGAACGACAAAATCAGGAATTGCCCAATTTATCCAATCGAGTTCTGACGGAGTTGTAAGAAAGGCCGGAGTCCACTGTTTTAACACAAAAACGTACCTCTCCGGTTGAGCCAAACCAAGATGCTCCAACAACAGCGAAAGCGTTTCGGATTTCAAATCGTAAAGTGATTGTGATTCGGCTGCGGAATTAACCCCTTGTGAATCGAATGGATAATTCGTCAGCACAATCTGCGAAACTGGCGGCAAATTATTCAAAATTTGAATCGCCCCTTCTACCGCTGCGACGCCGTTTGAACCGAAATACCCCCAAAAAGATTGGTCAAATCCATAGGTCACCACCGGCACGTTCCAACGATACCCATTGCTGATGCACATCGGCCCTCCAATGTCACCGGGGGAAATAACATCGTTAGTCGTTTGCATCCACGGCTGAACTGGGCCGAGCAACGCAAATGCTCCTGACTCAACAGTCGAGGCAATCAGAAATACCGCGCCAAAATAAATCGCGAATTTTTGGAGACTGAATTTCATTTTTCCATTTTCGTCACCCTTTTCACTTCTGCAACGGGGTTACAAATTCAGCTTCGGTCAAGGAATTCTTGTTTCTTGGCGTCCAGGGGGCGTCTTGGGCTCAAACGCCTGGCAGCAGAAAATAATCATCTTTTCGCATACAATGAGCAACCCGCCGTTGGCCCTGCAGGACGCTATTCCCACTATTAGGCTGAACGGAGCCGCAGCGCGTTATTTTTATGGTGACATATTCGGGAATGCCCCGATTACTTTATACATACGCGTCTTTGTTTGTCGGCCCTTGACGAGCCTCCTTGTAAGTGATTTACGGACGGCTTGCAAGCCGGGGCTGGCACAGCCCTACTGTGGTAGCATAGCGAGGGGGGTGCCCGGCAGGTTTCGCATCACGCCAAACGCCATCGCCGCGATGAGAAAAACCCAAATCCAAATCGGGCGGATGGTTATGGTCTCACTTCGGCTTCCTCCACGTTGCAGGGCATAATTGGCTCCAAACCATGCCAAGAACGGCAGCGATACGATTAGCAGCGGATTGAAGCGGAAGGCCGCTCCAATATGCCCGTGCAGCAACTCGTGCAGGGCGCGCAGGCAGCCGCACCCCGGGCAAAGCAGGCCGGTGGTCTTATGGAAAAAACACACCGGATAGAAATGAAACTGGCCCGGGTCAAAGCAAAAAAGCACAACCCCCAAACTCGTTGCCACCAGGGCGGCTGACAGCCAAACGGCCGGGCGCACCACTTTGAATCGTTCCGGGGAGAAAACCATGCTAGATCCAATGCGTTCTGCCCAGGATGCCCCTGTGGTGCAGCGTGAGGCCGAACGCGACAGCCAGCGCCACTATGACGAGACTTAGGAGCGAGAGAACCAACCCGGCGATGGCCATCCCTTTACCCTGCTGCGATAAGGGGTTGTCACGAATTTGCGCGAGAGCAATTAGCGAGAAAATGACTCCCAGGATATTAAACGGGATCCCGTAGCAGCACATCCCGCAGGTGACGGACAGGATGCCAAAAACCATGCCCATAAGCGCCATTGAATTGGCCCGTGGCGTCGGCGCGATTGAAATCGGTCCGGGAATGAGAATAGGCGGGGGCGGACCTCCAAACGCGGCTGAAAACTCTGAAAATTGGACGAGCGGCTTCCATTCCGACGTCCCCTCGAGCCGTGCTCCCGTATGGGCATTCGCCCGGCCTTCCGCGATCCATTGCCGCAACTGGTCCGCAGCGACCGGACCATACTCCTTGCCGTCTCCTCCAATGATCTTATACATGCCTGATTCTCCACGGAAACCGGAAGGCGCGTCAAGTTGTCACTCCCCGACGCCGCACCTTGCGGTTCCTGAAATGGTTTAGAACCACTCTTTGCGCCGATCAACGTATTCCCGGACAAAATCTTCGTCCGGCTTGCAAAGATAAATAATGCCTTCTATCAAGCCGATAAGATGCATCACGATCCCTCCGATGCCGCAAGTCAGAACGGTGACCAGCAACATAATCAGTCCCGCGCCAGTGTAGCCGAGGATGAATTTGTGGATGCCAAGCGATCCCAGCAGGATCCCAAAAATGCCGGCCGGGATTTTGATCGAGGCCCGCGATGTGGCGGGTGGCATCATGGGCGGAGGTTTTATTTCAGGTGCAAACTCGGGGAGGGTCCCGAGGGGTTTCCATTCCTGAGCCCCCTCCGCTTGCACGAGAGTTTGCGCGTTCGCGCGATTCTCGGCAATCCAACGTCGCAGTTGGTCCACATTCACCGGACCGTACTGCTGGCCGTCTGTCCCAATGATTTTATACATGCGCTGGTTTTAGCCCTACGGAAACGGCGCGCCAAGCCAAAAACCGATGCCTTGCTGCCTCGGAACAACTTGCGTTCTGGTGCAGATGCCTTTTCAGCCTGCAATTAGCTCGCCAAGTTTCTTGTAAGCTTTCCCGCTATCGATCGTTTCAACCGCCAGCTCCCAACCTTCGCCCAGCGATCGAGCTTTGCTGCCAACGAAAAGCGCCGCGGCGGCATTGAGCAAAACCGCATCGCGTTTTGGTCCCCGCTCCTGGCCACGCAGGATTCGGCGGATGATCTCGGCGTTCATCTCACGATCTCCTCCGCGCAGATCTTCCAAAGTGGCTAACTGCAGCGGAAAGGGCTCTGGCTGCAGCTTCGAACAGGACATGCCGCGCTCCTGGTAAAATTCGGCAACCGTTGTCGGGCCCAGAGGGGAAATCTCATCCAGATATCGCACAGTCCCTGCATTCCCCGGCACAGCGCCACTTACGACCATGGCCCGCCTCACTCCCAGGGACTGGAGAACGCGAGCGAATGGTTCGCTCAGCTCTGGGCGCGGAACGCCGACCAGCATCGCGCTAGGTTGCGCCGGATTCAGCAGCGGCCCGAGAAAATTGAAGATCGTGCTGTGGCCTCTCTCGGCGCAGAGCTTCCGCGCCGGGATAATGTGCCGAAACGCCGGGTGATATTTGGCCGCAAAGAAAAATGCGAACCCGTGCGTCCGTAACGAGCGCACCGCTTCCTCAGGCCCAAGGTCATGAGGGATGCCCAGGGCCTCCATAACATCCGCGCTGCCCGTTAGCGAGGTGCTGGCCCGGTTGCCATGCTTGGCTACCAGCACGCCCGCCGCCGCCGCCACGAGAGCTACGGCTGTCGAGATGTTAAACGTGGTCAGGTGATCGCCACCCGTACCCACCACATCCAACACTTCATGCTCTCGCATCTCGGCAGCAAGCTCAACCTGGATGGATTTGGCGCGCAAGGCGCGAGCAAACAAAGCGATTTCTTTCGGCGTCTCCCCCTTTTGCGTCAGGCGAATCAGGAAATCGGCCTTTGTCTGCACTGTGACAGATTTGTCAATAAGGCGCTCGACCGCCTCGCGGACCTGTTCCTCCGTCAGAGGTTTTGATGTGGTGAGCTGGCGACCGAGTTTTTCTAGCATGAACCAATCCTAAGGTTTGAGGTCCAAACCCCAAAGTCCAAAGTTACCTCCGATGGACTCGGGGGGGTCGGTTCCAGTCTGGCCCTGCAGATTCTTCTTGCGACCTGCCGGCTGCGGAGCTGCGGGAAGGGTTGGACATCCCGCAACCCATTAGCTAAGGTTTGCGTCTTAATTGTGTTAGTAGCTGTTTCACACTGAATTATGGCAAACGATGGCAAGTTCCGTTGGGCTAAGTGGGCATTGATTCTCGCGGCGCTCTGCGCGGTGGCAGGCGGCGCGGTCTGGTATCTTAAACACACTCGCGATGTCGGCTTGGAGTATCAGACGACAACTGTCACCCGTGGCGATTTGACTCAGGTTGTTACCGCCACCGGACAGTTAGGCCCTGTGGTTACCGTGCAAGTCGGCAGCCAGATTTCCGGTATCATTAGGAAGCTTTACGTTGACTACAATTCCGTCGTTAAGTCCAACCAGGTTATCGCGGAGATTGACCCTTCCACCCTTGAAGTCAACGTGCTCAAGGCCAAAGCCGACGTGGCCAACGCCAAAGCCAATCTTGCTCTCGCCCAAGTCCAGGCCCGACGCGCAAACTCGCTTTTTACCAATAACTTAATCTCCGCGTCCGACCATGATACCGCCATTGCTCAAATGCAACAGGCTGAAGCACAGGTCCAAAGTGGCGAAGCAACTCTGAAAAACTCGAACGTGCAGCTCTCATATTGCACGATTTACGCGCCTGTGGACGGGGTTGTTATCTCGCGAAGCGTGGACGTCGGTCAGACCGTTGCTGCCAGCTTCAATACGCCCACCCTCTTTCTTATCGCCAATGATTTGGCCAAAATGCAGATTGACGGCCTCGTCTCGGAAGCGGATATCGGCGGTGTCGCGGTCGGGCAGAACGTGAACTTCTCCGTGGATGCGTATCCGTATCGCACATTCCATGGAAAAGTCAGCCAACTCCGCTATGGCGCGGTGACAAACCAAAACGTCATCAGTTATGACTGCGTAATCGAGGTTGCCAACCCCGACTTGAAATTGCTACCCGGCATGACCGCGAATGTATCCATCATCATCGCGCAACAACAAAATGTGTTGAAAATCCCCAACGCAGCTTTGCGCTTCCGCCCACCTGAGACAGCGACACCCCAAAGCGGTACCAATGCCCCAGCCTCACGCATGGTTCAAGGACAAGCCCCCGGCGGCGGCCAGGGCGCTTCCGCTAGTAGCGGCGGCCGCGGCGGCACTGGCACCCGGTCGCGTCCCGAAAAACAAATCATGCGCACCGTTTATTTACCCCCGGGCCAGCCTGAGGCGAAGCTCGCTGGCGAGCCTAAATTAAAGCCGGTCCAGATCAAGATCGGCATTAGTGATGGTTCAATGACCGAGGTGCTCGATGGCCTGGCTGAAGGCGCTCAGGTCGTTACGAGCATGCTCACCACATCCAGTGCCGCTGCCGCCTCGCAGCCGGCCAATCCTTTCGGTGGCGGCCCCCGCCGGTTTTAATCGGCTTTTGTGTTTTCAATCCCCTCCATTTTCTTTGAAAACCAGCCACGAGCCTGAATGTTGATGCAACATGCCGCCAAACAACGGGAATACGCCTACGACTGTTGCCAGTGTGCCCGAGGAGGTCACGGGCCAGCCGCGGCGCGTGGTAAGCGGAGCGTTGGTTTGGCGGCAGACGTTCGTCGCGCTCAGGCATCGAAACTTCCGGCTCTTTTTTGTTGGCCAGTTGGTCTCGCTGACCGGTACCTGGATGCAAAACACCGCGCAGAGCTGGCTCGTCTATCAACTCACCGGCTCGAAGCTTCTACTGGGCGTGGTGGCTGCGGTGGGTTCCGCCCCGATGCTGCTCTTTTCGACTTGGGGAGGCTCGGTTGCCGATCGTCATTCCAAACGGATAGTGGTGTTGTTCACTCAAATTGGAATGATGCTTCTGGCGTTCGCCTTCGCGGTATTGGTTTGGACCCGGTGGGTTCAAACATGGCACATTCTCGTTCTGGCAGCCCTTGGTGGCGTGGCCATGGCTTTCGACATGCCGGCGCGACAAGCTTTCATGGTGGAAATGACCAGTCGCGAGGATCTGATGAACGCCGTCTCGTTGAACAGCTCCATCGTCAATGGCGCGCGGGTGGTCGGGCCGGCGGTGGCGGGGTTCTTGCTGGCCCAGGCGGGCACCGGCATGTGTTTCTTCCTGAATGGCCTGAGCTTCATTGCTGTTATCGCCAGCTTGCTGCTGATGCGTCTTCCCGCCTTCATCCCGCCGGCGAAACCGGAATCCGCCTGGCAACACGCGCTCGACGGGTTCGCCTACGTTGCGAAACATCGCCGGGTGCGCACTTTGTTGCTCCTCTTTACTGTCGTCGGAATTTTTGGCTGGTCCTATTCAGTGCTAATGCCCGCCTTTGCGACCGACGTCCTGCACGTGGGCGCTCGGGGTTACGGCGCGTTGCTCAGTGCCAATGCGCTCGGGGCTCTCTGCGGAGCCCTCACGGTGGCTTCTTTCGGAAGCCGCGTTCATCCGCGGTTACTTATCTTCGGTGGTCTCGGCTTCTTCTCGCTAATGTTGCTTCTGCTGGCTTTCACGCAGAATTACTGCCTGGCATTGGTTTTTCTGGCCGTTGCCGGCTGGGGAATGCTCCTCTATTTTTCAACCACAAACACGCTCATCCAAACCAGTGTCGCCGACGGCATGCGCGGGCGGGTTATGGGCATCTGGGCGCTGATTTTCGGCGGCATGTTGCCGCTGGGCGGCCTCGAGGTCGGGATCCTGTCGCATTATGCGGGCGTCCGCTGGGCCATTGCGACCGGCGCGATTGTTTGCGCCCTTGCCGCCCTCGTGGTCTGGCTGCTGGTGCGCAAACGGCCATCAGGCGCAACTGAATAACCTTGCTCAATGGCAAACTCTTCCGTCATCAGTCTCGAAGGCATCCACAAGATCTACCACACTGGCGAAGTGGACGTGCACGCCGTTCAAGGAGTCAGTTTGGAGATCAGGACCGGCGAGTTCGTCGCCATCATGGGTGCCAGCGGCTCGGGCAAATCCACGCTCATGAACATCATCGGCTGCCTGGATCGCGCCACGCAGGGAGTTTATCTCCT
>CAIQQM010000190.1 GCA_903873945.1 uncultured Verrucomicrobiota bacterium | reverse complement strand
GTTTTGGCTGCCTCCAATTCGCAAAATGCAATTTCTTCTCCTTTCATGAGTCTGATTTACGCTCGCGGATAGCAGAGCGCAAGCCAAAAAACCAGAGGGGCAAGCTGGAAGTTTACCCGCCGTAGGCGGCGCCAAAGGCGACCAGGGCTTACCTACATGCAAATCCGGAGTTGCCGGCGCAGTCAGCAGGAGTGGAGCGACAGACTAATTCTATTCGGCGAATGATTCGTCGGGATAGAACTGATCGTCGTCGGCCGGCGCGTAGGTGAGTTCGAGCCGGAAGGGTGGTTCGGGTGGCGCCAGTCCGCTGGGGCCGTCTGGCTCTTCCCAGAGATTCAACTGAACTGATAAGAAATTGCTTTTGTGGCACCGAATCACGCTTGCGCAGGGGGGTTAAATCACAATGGCCGGGATGATCGGCACCCCCCACCGCACCCGCAAAGCCCAGACGGCCGCCGTGTAGCCAAACGTCGCCAGCATCGCCAGGACATTCGTCGCGTCCAGCGGTTGCCCCACCGTGAGCAGGGCAAACGTAAACGGCACCGGCAACATCAGCATGAACGCCTTGTGTTCCGGATTGCGCAGGTAGGCGACGACCGTCCCCATCGTCGCCACCGACAGCAATAACGCCCAATCCCAGCCGCTCATGCCCGCCCTGCCGGCCGGTGCACGCGCCGCAGCAAGCGCATCCCGTTGTCCCAAAAAATCCCGCGCACGGCCGACCGCTTTAGCCCGGCCATCTCTGCGGCCCACCGAATCGCTAGGCAGATCTCCAGCGCCATGAACGTGGCGTGAATCGCGCCCGCCACGCGGAACGCACTCGGCGCATAGCCCGGCAAAACCACATCCACCCAATGGTCCATGACCCGGACCCGGCGCCCCCGCATCCGCGCCACCGGGAAGTCAGTCGCGAACAACAGCCGGGCCGGTCCAATTTCATTGAGCGCAATTTGCAGGCAAATCGGGTCCATTACCATCGATGTATCCAACTGATAAGAAATTGCTTTTGTGGCACCGAATCACGCTTGCGCAGGGGGGTTAAAACATTGGGGTTTTGATCATAAAACGCCCATTCGTAAAGGGGTCAACTCTCGACAGTTGACAGATTGCGGTTGAGGTGGCAGTCTGTGAGGCATGGCCCGACCAATACGGATCGAGTTTGCGGGGGCGGTTTATCACGTGACGGCGCGTGGCAATGAGCGCCGCGCCATTTTCTATGGGGACGAGGATCGGCAGGTGTTTCTGACGACCGTCGGGGAGATGGTGGGGCGGTTTGGGGTGCGGGTGCTGGCGTATTGCTTGATGCCGAACCACTATCATCTGGTCCTGGGAACGCCACGCGCGAATTTGTCGGCGGCGGTGGGTTGGTTGCAGTTGACGTACACGGCCCGGTTTAATGCGCGGCATCGGCGCAGCGGCCATTTGTTTCAGGGGCGATTTAAGGCGGTCGTGGTGGCGGCAGACGAGTACGGGCGGTGGTTGGTGGAGTATGTGCACCTGAACCCGGTGCGACCGCGGCAGAAGACGGCCCCGCTGGCGGCGGAAAAAGCGGAGGAGTTGGCTGGGTTTGCCTGGAGCAGTCATCGGGATTATGCGGGGTTGCGCCGAAAGCCGGTGGAGTGGTTGTCGATGGATTGGCTGGCGTACTGGGGTGCGGAACGGAAAGCGGCACAAGCGGCCTATCGGGCCGAGATTGGGCGATGGTTTGTGGGGGCCAAGGCGAGTCCATGGGCGGAGTTACGCGGTGGTTTGGTGCTGGGCGGGGAGGAGTTGTGGGCGAAGGTGCGTGGGTTGGTCGAAGGGAAACAGGGTTTGGATGAGACCCGGTGGACGGTGACCCAGGCGGCAGGAGCGTTGCGGGCGCGGGTGCGCGGATTGGTCGAGGCGGAGCCGGACACTCGGGTGCGGATCTGGGCGCGGGTGAAACTCGGCGGGGAACGGCCTGTGGAGGTTGCGCAAGAGTTTGGCTACCGGAATCAGAGCGGCGTTGGACAAGTGGTAAAACGCGTGGAGCGGTATGCGAAAAAAGACGTAGAACTACAGGCAAAACTCCAACGACTCAAAGACAATGTGTGCAATGTGGAGAGTTGACCCTTTAACATCAACCCGCCTTGCCTCCACCTCATCCACCCGAACCTCAAGCCGCCGACCACCATCCCAGCTCGCAGTCAGGAAGTTGCGACCCGCATAAATCGTCGCCCAGCCTTACGGCATCGTACGACGAAATCAGTGATGATGGGATGTTGGGGAGGCATCGGCTATTCAGCCGTATAAGCCATCTGGAACAACTCTTTGAGCACAGCCTGATGCTTGATTATGTCGTCTTTGGCGAGGCGAATTTGATAATATCCACCCCGAGTATCGTAGGGCTGCGTTATTTTGCTTCAGGGGTCAAAATGAAATCATTTTGAGCCGCCCTATCTGTTGCTCCAGTGGCGGCGAAGTCAACCACTAGAATCGAAATAAGCCCACAGTCGATTAATATCCCGAGAAGTGTCACAGCATCAAATTCTGTGGGTATGGTGGTTGATTTGGAATTAAAGCCTTCTTTCTCAGCACGTAAGATGGCACGGCTAAGGTCCTTTTTTGGAATCGTTGTAACCGCTGTGGTTCCCTTGCCAATTTCACGTTCGTTCATAAAGAAGCGCGTATTTGGTTCTTCGCTCCTCACATGAATTTGCTCCGAGGTTCCGTGAAACATCGAAGCGCAGCCGTTGGTAAAAACAATGATACTGACCATCAACGCAATGACACGTTTCATTTCCATAATGACTTCTCCTAGTTGTTGAAATGCGACTTGATACCCATTCTAAAATAATTGCCAGAAAAATCGTTAAATTGAAAAGACGGAACGACTGATTCCGTTCGATTACCTGTCAATCTTACCAAGAATATTACAATAGGGGGAATGCGGTTAGCAACTTTTGGGGCTTACTACGTTTATGAATAATCATATTGAGTCCGTTATGAACGCCGTCAACCGTAATGCCACTATACTCGAATGCGAACGAACCCGTCAATTACCGCCCCTGATACACCTCAGAATGCCCCTCATGTTCGTGCCAATTTTTCGTGTATTTCTCCGCCAAAACCGAGCGATGGATAATCAGCAAGTTTTCAGCATTTTTTTCTTCTGCCGCCTTGCTAAAATTGAAACTTCCCACAATGACGCTCGAGCCGTCCAAAATCATAATTTTGTTATGGGCAAT
>CAIQQM010000189.1 GCA_903873945.1 uncultured Verrucomicrobiota bacterium | reverse complement strand
TTCCAACGATTTGGTCATAACTTGGTGTTTTTGTTTCCAGTTTAGCCAGGCGTGGAGGACGCCAACTGACTTCCCTAGTTGACCGCTGACCCAAGTTGGCATCACCTGCTTCAAGCACTTTCATTATACGACTATTTTCAATTAAATCCATTCAATTATTTTTGGCGGAATTTGCAACCGCCACAAAAATGGGAATTGATCCTGGAGAGCCGGAAGGAATCCGACATTGGCGATGTCTTACCGGCGCTGCCACCTGAAGCTGCCAGAGCGCCATTCCTTTTCAGTTCGACTGGCAACCATTCGCAGGCCCGCGGCCTGGCAGGCTTTGCGGACTCGAGGGAACTCCTCTTTCAAAATGCCAGCCATGACCAGCGTGCCGCCGGGTTCCAAGCGGGGAAGGATGCGTTTCAGGCTTTCCACAAGCAGGTTCGAAATCAAGTTCGCGCAAACCAGCGAGTATTTCCGAAGGGGCCGGCATGGCAGCCGTGTGAGGTCTTGCTGGAAAAAGTGAAGGTTCCCTGACGCGCGGTTGCGACGGGCGTTGGCCCGGGCAATGCCGACCGCCTCCGGGTCATTGTCAAAGCCGTGAACCGGCGCGTAGCCGAGCTTGTCGGCGGCAATTGCGAGGATTCCCGAACCGGTGCCAATGTCCAGGCACGACTGGGTTTTGCCCGGGCTGCGCTTCGCCACAAGTTGCTCCAGGCAAAACGCCGTGGTCGGGTGCTGGCCGGTGCCGAAACTTAATCCCGGATCAAGCACAACCACCGCCTGTCCCTTGCGCGCGCGACGCCGGGACCAGCCCGGTTTGATGAGCAGCGCCGGGCCGATTTCGAGCGGTTTGAAATGCCGCTTCCAGCTTTCCGCCCAGTTCTCGCGGCGGACTCTCGTCAGTGACACTTTCCCGGCCCCACCGCCCAGCCCGCAGCGCCTGATTCGGCCAATGCCGGCAGCAATTTCCGCCCGCTTTGCGGCGGACCAATCGGGCTTGCTATCAAAATAGCTTGCAACTGTTGTCCGGCGGGTTGGGATATCCGTGTACGAGCAAGCCGTCCGGCTGAACGCACTTTCCAACAGTTCCATCACTGCTTCCTCGGCTTCCGGCGAAGTCGTTATCGCAAACTTCCAGAGTGCGTCACCGTTCATGGGAATGGCCTGCTTTTAAACGAAGATTGCGGACCCGAATTCAGTCCGCGAGGGCGGCTTGCTGGGCTGAAAGCAACCCGCGAATTCCGGCTTTCCCCAAAGCCAGCATGTCCGCAAGCTCCCTTTCGCTGAACGTGGCCTCCTCACCCGTGCCCTGCAATTCGATGAATTCACCCACCGCATTCATCACCAGGTTCAAATCGACTGTGGCCGACGAATCTTCTGTATAACACAGATCGAGCAAAGGCTGTTTTCCCACAATGCCAACACTGACCGCAGCCACAGCGTGCAGCAGCGGATTCTCAGCCAGCTTTCCCCCAGCCAGCAAATTGCGGATCGCGAGCGACAATGCGACATAGGCGCCCGTGATGGCTGCCGTGCGGGTGCCACCGTCCGCTTGTAAAACATCACAATCCACCCAAATCGTGCGTGAGCCAAGCTTTTCCAGGTTCACAGCCGACCGCATCGCCCGCCCGATTAGCCGCTGAATCTCCTGTGAGCGTCCGTCAATCTTGCCCCTGGTAACATCTCGTTGCTTTCGTTGGAGCGTCGAGTAAGGAAGCATCGAGTATTCGGCGGTGAGCCACCCGCCGGTCACCCCTTGTTCCTTCATCCACCGGGGCACGATTTCCTCCACCGTGACCCCGCAGATGACGCGGGTGTTGCCCCATTCGACCAGTGTCGAGCCGGTGGCGTAAGGCGCAATATTGTTCTGGAACCGCAGCGGGCGGAGCTGGTTTGAGCGGCGCCCGTCGGCGCGGGCAGGAAAAACGATGGGTGCTGGTTCAGGTTGCGCCATAGACGCCAGCGATGTTAGGTGACCCTCCCCGAACGGGCAACGACGAAAAGAAACACGCGTCAGTCTCTGCTGCCAGGCTCACTTTTGTGCTATTTCAATGGACGCGAAGATGTCCTCAAGGCTGTTCAGCGGCTCGTCTTTCTTCGGATTCAAAACCTCCCGCAGGTAATTAATCCCATCCGGAATCGTCTTGATCGAGCGGGGCAAAGTGGCGGCGCTGGCATTGGCGTGGCCTCCGCCCTGGAGTTTTTCCGCAACCTTCAGCGCTTCGCCGTTGCGGCTGCGGAGGCTGGCGATAACCGTCCCCGTGGCCCGCCGGAACAACGTGAGCAGCACCGGATATTTGGTCGCCTCCTGCTCGAGCATTTGGTGGATAATTAGATTGTTGCTGCCGATGACTGTATCCACAAAACCCACTGTCGGGCTGATTTCAGAGATGTTTTCCCTGCTCCAGGCGAAGCCGAGCGGGTCCTCAATCCTGCGCTTTACCGCCATCACCTCGAGCAGCGGATGGTCGAGCAGCGCTTCGATGCGGCCGCCAATGAGCGAGTGCAGGTTCCAGAACTGATAAGTCTTAACCAGGGCGGCATAGTCGCCAGCCAGCACGAAATCGGGCTCGTCCTCGAGAAACATGTCCGCGATGTTGCTCAGGTGAACGAGCCGGTCAAGCGCGGGCGATCCCAAACCCTGCTCCCGGCACAGCTCGTAACACAGCAGCCCGGCGGATTTGTTCAGGTCGTGAATCAATATTGCCGTCTTGGCCGGAGTCTCGGTGGAATGATGATCGATAACCGCCCAATTGGGCTTATCCACCCGCGGCTCAAACGCGAAATCCGTTACCCATGCGGACTTCTCCCGCAAATCGCGCTGGCGCCAGACATTATAGTGGTAAGCCTCCAACCGAACGTCGCTGTCGAAGAGCTTTTTCGCCAAACGCTGCAACAAAACACCCGCCACCAACCCATCAAGATCGCTCTCGTGGGTGATGATTACTTCCGGTCTCGGCAGGCATTCGGTCATCACGCAAAGGGTAATCGAGTTTGCCCTGACTATCCAGCAGCGATTTTACCCGGCTTGCGTATCTGCAACCGGAAGAAGCCGCTTCTCGCCAAGAGGAAAGGTAAAAACGAGGAAAAAAGTCTTTAAAAGCCCCCGGTTCCCCGGCAGCATGCCTTTTCACTCTTGAATTCCGGTGTCGGGGTTTTCGGCCCCTGGCGCCCGGGTTCCGGCGGAACATGAAAGCTCTATTAATTTCAATTTTGTGTTTGTTGCCGTTGATAGGATTTGCAAATGGGTTAACCCCAGTCCCTCCTCTCTGGATGAATGGGTTTTACCTCTATGGACCAAATACCAAGGAATCTGATTATGTTGCTGCGATCGATATTGTAGCGACCAATGGATACTTAAAATATTGGGATAAAATAATTATAGAGGTTGATGATGGCTGGCCCCTTGGTCGCATTGGCGGACATCTTACCTGGAATACGGCCAAGTATCCTCATGGATTGCCCTGGTTGTTTCACTATGCCCACACGAACGGCATATTGACGGGTCTTTATACGGAACCAAATGCCATTACGAGTGCAGGTTTTGTCGGGAGTGGTACAAATTATGGGGATAATTCCTATATTGAAACCGACGTGGCTGATTTCATTTCATGGGGAGTTGATTTTATTCGTGACGATATCGGGGCTTGTTATGCCGGCCATAGTGATGCTGGAAATCTATTCATCGGAAACATGGCTGAACAAACATTAGCGGCCATTCAAGCTAATTCGAACGGCACGAATGTCGGTCTTATTTGCAGCGGAATTGATCCTTACTATGCTCCCGGACCGCTTCCGGAAGCCGCCAACATCTGGGCGGGGCTTTATCAAACCTGGTTGGGGGATCTTGAAGACCAGAACATTCCCGGCCGTTGGACACATTTTGATCGGCTGGTGTGGGCTGCACTCCCCATATCCTCCTATAGTGGGCCGGGACATTACTACACTCTTCAAATGCCGATAGGGGATTATAGTAGTGGGAATGGGTTTGGATATTTGAGCGTTAATGCAATTTTAGCGTCTAGCATTAATGTCAGCTCTTTTTATGTCAGACCGGAGGATATTTATACCGGTCCTGGAAGTGCTTATATCACAAATGTTGATTTTATTTCCATTGCCCAAGATCCTTTGGGCAAGTCAGGGTGGTGCATTCAATCCAATGCCGCGTCGGCAGTATTCGTTCGTGAACTGAGCAATGGGGATAGGGCTGTCTGCCAATACAACAGGTCGATCGCGGCGTATATCACCAATTCCGCTCCCAATACCATTAATACCGTTCTTCAAGTAGACAGCACTAACGGATTTTCTGCGGGAGATAGTCTCACATTATTGGCCTGGTTTGGCGGCTATCCACTACCCTTGGGAACCGCAACAATCACTGCAATAACTAATTATTCCTATCTCGTGTTATCTGCCGGAGGGTTTGGGGTTACTAATGGAACAGGAAATGGTTGGGAAAACAGTTGGTGGGTTAGTGATTTCAAAGCTCAGAATATTGGATTTGATGTGGCGGATTTGGGATTGGGCAATGTAACTCTTAAGGCCAAGGATGTCTGGTATGGAACTAATTTTACCATGACAGGAACATATACCAATTCAGTTCCTGCGTATTCGGCTACTTTGCTTAGAGTATATGCTCCAGTTAATGGGGTGGAAATTCCGCAACTGACAATAATTCCTTCCGGTCCTTATATTCTTTTGACGTGGCTGACCAATGCCACCGGTTTTACTCTGCAATCCACCACGAACCTTGGTTCATCGGCATTCTGGACCACGGTTTCTCCGGGGCCGGTCGTCATCGGTGGGGAGAACGTCGTTATCAATACTATCTCCGGCACATGGAAGTTTTACCGGTTGAGCCAGTAATTGCCCGCCGGTGGGTCCGTAACAGACGGAACTGAATTCCGCCCCGGATTTTGCGGAGCGATTCAAGCGAACCGCGTAATGCGAGGAAAAAAGTCTTTAAAAGCCCCCGGTTCCCCGGCAACATGTTTTTTTACTCTTGAATTCCGGTGTCTGGGTTTTGGTCCCTGGCGCCCGGGTTCTGATGGAACATGAAACGAACACATCATTGTAACGAATTGCGCCCATCGCACAATGGCCAGACCGTCACTCTGGCTGGCTGGGTTCACTCCCGCCGCGACCTTGGCGGCCTTATCTTCATCGACATCCGCGACCGCGAAGGCCGGACGCAGACGGTCTTTGACCCGTCCGACCTGTCCAAAGAGGTTTTTGAGCAAGCCGCCGCGCTCCGTTCTGAGTGCGTCGTTCGCATTACGGGCAAGGTTCGCCCCCGTCCGGCGGGAACGAATAACGCGAAGATTCCCACCGGCGAAGTGGAAGTCCTCGCCGTGACGCTTGAGGTGTTGAATCTGGCCGAGGTGCTCCCGTTCCCCGTGGATGATCCCGAAATCGCCAGCAAAGTGAATGAGGAATTGCGGCTTAAATACCGCTACCTCGATCTGCGCCGGCCCGAGATGGCCCGCAACCTGCGTTTGCGCAGCAAGGTCGCTGTCGCCACGCGCGTATTTCTGGACGAACAGGGTTTTCTCGAAGTCGAGACGCCCATCCTTTTCAAGAGCACACCGGAGGGCGCGCGGGAATTTCTCGTACCCAACCGCCGCGATCCCGGTACTTTCTACGCCCTGCCGCAATCGCCCCAGCAGTTCAAGCAGATCCTCATGGTCGCCGGCGTCGAACGCTATTACCAGATCGCCCGTTGCTTCCGCGACGAGGATCAGCGCGCCGACCGCCAGCTAGAATTCACGCAGATCGACCTCGAAATGTCCTTCATCGACCGCGAGGACATTTACAATCTCATTGAAGGGCTGCTGAAACGGATTTGGAAAACCGCCCGGAACATTGACGTGCCGACGCCTTTCAAACGGCTTACTTTCCAGGACGCCGTCAACCGCTACGGCATCGACAAGCCCGACACCCGTTTCGGGATGGAGCTGGCGGACTTCACCGAGGAATTCCGCACCAGCAAGTTCAAGATCTTCAGCGGCGCGGTTGCCAATCACGGTGTCGTCAAGGCAATCAATGCCAAGGGCCTGGCCTGCGCCACCCAGGGTCAGATGGACGCCCTGACCGAAACCGCCAAAAACTTCGGCGCCAAGGGATTGGCCTTCATCAAGGTCGAAGGCGGGGAATGGAAATCCCCCATCGTGAGGTTCTTCAGCGACGCGGAGAAAGCCGCGCTGACGCAGAAACTGGCTATCGAGGAGGGCGACTTGATTCTGTTCGCCGCCGAGCAGTGGCTGACCGCATGCGAGATTCTCGGCAAAGTCCGCCTCCACTGTGCGGAATTACTGACCGGACTTGGGAAGCTCAATATTCCCACCGATCGCTTTGACTTCCTCTGGGTCGTCGATTTCCCGCTGCTCAGTTTTGACAAGGAACAGAACCGCTGGTATTCCAGCCATCACCCCTTCACCGCCCCGGTTGCCGAAGACGTCTCCTTCCTCAAAACCGACCCGAAAAAGGTTCGCGGCCAGCATTATGACATCGTGGTCAACGGTGTGGAATTGGGCGGTGGCTCGATCCGGATTCATCAGCCGGAATTGCAGAAGACAGTGTTCGAGGAGGTGCTCCAGATTTCACCTGCGGAAACCCAACTGCGGTTTGGTTATTTGCTCGAAGCCTTCAAGTTCGGCGCCCCTCCTCACGGCGGGATCGCCCTGG
>CAIQQM010000188.1 GCA_903873945.1 uncultured Verrucomicrobiota bacterium | reverse complement strand
AAGCTGTTTCGCCAAAGTTTGGAAACGGACGTGTTCACCACGGCCAAGCTGCGACTGCCTGATAAGCTCAAGGTGGACAGCATTCAGGAAGGCGACTGCTGACAGTGGGCGGCTCGCTAGTACAGTGACATATTAATTACGGAACATAATGGCGGGAGAGTTTCTTGTCCGCTTTCTCACGCGTGAACGTCCACTCAATCCCGCATTTCTCCACATTCCGTCGTAATTGCCAAGCCGCCACCTCACTGACCAACCTCGCCTCCGTGCCCAGTCGACATCCCGTGCATTGTTTTTCCATGATGCCGATCTCCAACTCCGCCATGTTCAGCCAACTGGCATGCTTGGGCGTGTAGTGAAATTCGATCCGCTCCAAAATAGGTGCCGCCGCCGCCGCGCCCAACACCGCCACAAAAGAGCCGCAAAAATGCGTGTTGAGATTGTCCAACACCAGATGCAGCTTTTTGGCTCCCGCATAAACGCGCTGCGACAGGTAGAGCACGAAGGCCACGAAATCGGCCTTGGTGCGCCGGGCCGTCACCGAAACTTCCCGGTGACCGCCTTTGGGCTCAACCGCGACGAAGATATTGCGCGTGCCGGCCCGCTTGTATTCATAATCTTCCTTGAGGCACGCCCCGGGCTTGAGGGGCAGCGGTGCGCGTGTGTTCCCCAACAGTTGCTTGCTCTTTTCGTCCAGGCAAACCACCGGTTCTTCCGCGTTAAACGGTTTAGCGTAAAGATCCAGCAGGGCGTACATCCGCTGCCGATATTCCTCGGTGATGCGCCCCACGCACCACATCACTTTCTTCCAGGGGCGAAGAACGTTTTTTTTAATGTACGCCGGATCGTTTCTCGGCTGACGCCCTGGAGGCCGGGCTGGCTTTGCGCCGCCTGCGTGAGCAACTTGATCGTCCACCGCTTGGCACCAGCGGGAGGCGACGTGCAGGCCAGAGCACAAACCTCCGCCGCGGGTTTGGCTGGATACTTGAGTGGTTGGCCCGGGCGCGGCGCATCCTCCAACGCGTAGACCAAGCCTTGCTCCAGGTAAGCCACCCGCGTACGCCAAAGGGCTGTGCGCCCCATCCCCAGCACCCGCATGATTTCCTTTTCGCTAATGCCCTGATCGAGGGCTGAGAGAATGTGAGCGCGGTTGACCGAGCGGGCGGGATGAATGCCTTTACAACGGAACGCGGTTATGGTCTGGCGGTCGGAGTCGGTTAATTGCAATGTGGTCTGCCGCATACAGACCTATTATATGTTCTGTTATTAACGTGTCAAGGTACTAGGGCCGTTTGTCTCATCTCGGTTTGCCTGTCCGGTTTGGCCCCGTGCTGCAACAGAAATGCGACTGCGTTAGCGCGGCCCGCTTTGGCTGCCAGATGCAGCAGGCTCCAGTCTTGCTTTAGGACGGTGTCGGCCTTCCAGCCCTCTCTCAGCATCTGCTCCAGGGCCTTGATGTCGCCCGTCTTGATGGCAGAACGAATTTGGTGCGTATTCATGTCCTGTGCCGGACCACCAGCTGCTCGGTCGGGCTGACCGAAGCCCTCACTCCATCAGTTCCTGGGCAGGCTCCATGACCTCGGGCAGCCACTCCTCCCTGCCCTGGTAGAAACTCAAGCTGCCGGGACTCCCAGGCGGGTATATGAAGAATGCTTCCACCCTGTCGCCCTTGGAGAGCGCATCGACCTCTTTCCGGGGGCACTTCACCCCCAAGCGGCCCAGGAGATCGGATACGGTTCGCTTGACGGTATCGGCTTCCTGGCCCGGCATCACGGTGCCGCGCTGCAAGTAAAGGCCCCAAACGCTCGCGTGGTTGGGCTGCCGAACGACTCGCCGGACCACGAACCCGACTTCCGCCATGTGCTTGGCGAGGAGCTGGTGATGATACCACGCCCGCTCCCTCAAGATTCTAAAGAGCATCTTGGGGCATTCCCCCTGGCGTGTCCGTGTCGGCTGTTCCGTGATCATTCTCGTTTAGGGCAGCGGCTTCCTCGGGCGCTGGCTGCAAAACTGGCACATCGGGTCACCGCACCGGCGTTCGAGCCATCTCCGGCAGCGCGGGCAGAAAAACGCATCGTGCTGCTCGCTGCGTTCAATCCGCTCGCCGCACCTGTTGCAAGATTCCAGCCGTTGAAACCAACCTCGCGGGTGCGGAGGCAGCTT
>CAIQQM010000187.1 GCA_903873945.1 uncultured Verrucomicrobiota bacterium | reverse complement strand
TGAGTCGAGTGCCTGAGCCAGTCCATCAAGACCATGAACTGGAAAGCCGGATGCGGGAGAACCGCCTGTCCGGTTTGGGTGGAGGGCGACGGCCAAAAGCCGTTCTCTATCCACATCATGTCCAATGCCGCTAGAGTCCTTGAACTTTAAAACCTGTTGTAGTCAGATCAAGTTTCAAGCGGCAAGTTTTTCGGCGATGTAGGCGTCCAGAGCCTTTTGGAATTTGGCGAAGTCGATGGCCAGAGTAGAGGATTCCGAGAGGCGCGGGTCGTGGAGTTCGGAGAGACCGCGGCGCAGCAGCCGTTGGTAGGTGCGGCTGTAAAACAAGGCCGTCTTGAGTCCGAAGGCAGTGAGGCGATAGCGCTGGGTTTTGGGGACGCGTTCAATGAGGCGGTGCAAGCGCAAACGGCGTAGGTCGTAGCTCATGCGCCCGGGGCTGATTTGAGACTCAGAGAGTCCGAGCAACTGCGCAAGTAATGGCCGCAGTTGGCGGTTACGGAAGCCCTCGGGCTGGAGGCAAAACAGGACCAGCACCGTCAAGAGAGCCTGCACCCGCTCCTGCCCGAAAGGCAGGGCGGACACATGCTGGCCGTCGACCTCGGCCGGTTTCTGGAGTTGATCAAACGCCTGGGCCCCGATGTGGCAATCGTGAGTCAATTGCTCGACCTGGAGCACGCGCCGGTTGGCGTCCAAACCGATCTGGCGCAAGGCCGGAAGGTTCTTGAGGCGTCGGCCCACCCCGAAGTCGTAGGTGTTGTTGATCGTGGTTTCGGTCCGCAACCCTCGTCCTTCTTTGTGGTATTGTTTGAGGTGGGTGTTCTTATAGTAGACGTGCAAGGAGGGCACGACGCCCTCGGTGATAATGCGCGTCCGACATCGGCCGTCGGTGGCCGTTTTTCTTTGCATCTTGCGGGCAAAGATTAACTGCACCTGTTCAGGACGGCCCAAATCAATGTTCTCACGAATGACTTCTTCGAAGAAGCAACGGCCGTGAGTGGCGCGATCCCAGACCTGGGTCAGGGAGAACTCGGCCTGGAGAACGGACAAATCGTAGCGGTAACCGGCTTTGCGGTCTTGGGCACTGTAGGGGTGGGGCAAGCGGGCCAACCACTTGCGGAAGAAGGCGTTGATTTTGGTGTCGCTTAAAGCGTCACTGATGCGCTGGGCGGCCTTGAGGTCGGCACAGCAAAGCAGGCCGTTGTCCATCGCCTCAAAAGCAATGCCGCGCTGGGCCAGTTGACACTTCAGGTATTCATGCCCATTGAGGCAGAGTTTGGCGGGGTAAGGAAAGTAAGAGCAGAACTTCAGGAAGAAGGGGCCAAAGTCCTGGTCTCGGCAGTAGAAGTAGTAGCAGTTGACCATGGCGGTCGAATAGATGATCCAAGGGATGGTGCCGCCCGACTCGGTACGTTTGCGAGTGGTGCGGGGCACGCGGACTTTCTCCTGGGCCACCCCGACAAAGATGACCCCTTCGGCCTTTTTGAAGTTTCGCAGTTTTTGTTGGAGGACCCCATCCTTGCGCTGGCCCTTTTTAAAGTGAACCAACTCCAAGCCCTCCCGTTGGATGAACGCCTCGATGGCGCTGACAAACTGGGTGGTCCTCTGGACAGCCTGCTTGGTGGAGGCGAAGCGGTAGCCCAGGTAACCACGGCAGAAGGCGGCGATGCCACCCCCGGTGGTCAGTTTGGGCTGGTAGGCGTTGAGATACATCCGGTCGATGCACTCCAGTTCCAGCACGACATGTTCTTTCTGGAGTTGGGCCAGGCTATGCGTTATTTTCATGGCGACTTCCGGTTTGGCATTGTTCTCCAATATTAGAGCAACCACCCCTTTTCGGCAATATTCGGGCGCCTTCGGGTGCCGCGCCGCCCAACCGGGCTCATGGATTGCCAACGATCATCGAAGTGGAAAAACAACTAACGAGGCAGGGCCTCAGACCGGCAAGGCAGCTCGATCACCAACCGAATGGAACAGAACCCACTCTGCCTTGCCGGTCTGAGGCCCTGCCTCGTTAGGATTTGATCCCAGAGAATACCCGAGAATCCGGTCCAAGCCTTTGTCCCGTAGGGACGACTGACCGATCTCGCAGGGGCTCAGCCGTCCCTATCGGGACTTATGCATCTGTGAACTCGCGCACCCTACGCGGGTTGCAGTTTGAGGCTGGGGAGGAAGCGGATTTCCACGCGCTGCTCCAACGCGGAGGCGATGCGGCGCAGCATTTGCAACGAGTGGCCATCGTAGTCGGCATCTTCCAGCCGGGAAATAACGGATTGGGTCGTGCCGACCTTTCGCGCAAGCTCGACCTGCGAGAGCTTGGCCTTCGTGCGTAGTTCGTAAATCTTCCTGGCAATGTCCAGATTGGCTTGTTCCCGCTCGACCAAGTCGGCCATTTGCTGGCTCTTCCCGGTGAGTTGTTCCACGAGCGCTAGCGCATCACTGGTGCGTTTTTGAGTCTTTTGGCTACGCATTTTCAATGTCTCCGATAAAAGTATGGGCCGTAGGGCTGGCAACAAATGCTCGCCTGCGCTCCACGGCCCTGTTGATCTCGACGACCGGTCTC
>CAIQQM010000186.1 GCA_903873945.1 uncultured Verrucomicrobiota bacterium | reverse complement strand
TGGATACGCTGGGAACCGCCCTTTCTGAAGCCAATCGTTGGGCCGAGGCAATCAATGTAACAGAACGGGCGGCGGCCCTGGCCGCAGCCGCCGGCCAGGAAAAACTGGCCGCCCAAATCCAAAGCCGCTTGCAACTTTATCGAACCAGGCCCGCCCATGATTGACAAAGAAATGCGTCGCACCGGACTCCTGATCATACTGCTTGCAGTCACCACAGCGGCGGCCTATTGGCCCGTCGGCCAATTCGATTTCATCAACCTTGATGATCCGGAGTACGTCACCAACAACCCGGACGTCCTGCATGGGTTGGAAGCCGGCAGCATTCTCTGGGCGTTCAAAACGTTCTGCGCCGGCAACTGGCATCCGGCGACCTGGTTGTCGCACATGCTGGACTGCCAACTGTTCGGCGAACGCCCCGGCGCGCATCACCTGGTGAGTCTGGCGCTGCACGTGGCCAATGCCGCCTTGCTCTTCCTGGTTCTTTTTCGGATGACCAAAGCCCGGTGGCGCAGCTTTCTTGTGGCAGCGCTCTTTGCGTTTCATCCCCTGCATGTGGAGTCGGTGGCCTGGATCGCTGAGCGCAAGGATGTCCTGAGCACCTTTTTCCTCATGCTGACGTTGTGGGCCTACGTTCGGTATCTGGAGGAGCGGGCTGGAGGCATGCCGTCGAAAATCGGCGGGCACCGAGCCGCACCCGACAGTCAGAAGTCCAGAATCTGGTTCGGGCTGGCGCTGGTTTCGTTTGCGTTGGGCCTCATGAGCAAACCCATGCTCGTAACCTTGCCTTTTGTGCTGTTGCTCCTGGACTACTGGCCCCTTCGCCGTTTTAGACTCTCAACCCCGAACCCTGAATCCTCAGCCCTCAACTCTCAACTCCCAACCATTTGGCGGTTGCTTGGCGAGAAAACGCCGTTCTTCGCGCTCGCGGTTGCCTCGACAATGGTGACCTTCGCCGCTCAGATGAAAAGCGGCGCCGTCGCGACGATGGAGGCGGTGCCGGTCACTTCCCGGATCGCCAACTCCCTGGTTGCCTATGGGGTGTATCTGGAGAAGACGTTCTGGCCGCACGATTTGGCGGTATTCTATCCTTACGCAACCACAGATCAGACGCTGCCAGCGGGGGTTGCCGTGGCCGTTTTAGCAGGCATATCCATTGCCGCGGTTCACTGGCGCCGACGCGCGGGCTATCTGCTCTCCGGCTGGTGCTGGTTTCTGGGAATGCTGCTGCCAGTGATCGGCCTAGTGCAAGTGGGGAGCCAGTCGATGGCGGACCGCTACACTTACGTGCCGCTCGTGGGCTTGTTCATCGCGATCATTTGGGGCGCAGCAGAATTGACGGCCCGGTGGCCGTATCGCCAGACCCTGCTGAAAATCCTCGGGGTGGCCGTCTTGGGAGCGTGCTGGATCGGCTGTCATGTGCAAGTTCAGTATTGGAAGAACAGTCTCACCCTTTTCTCGCACGCCGTTGCGGTGACCCGGAGCAATGCCCTGGCCGAATGCAACCTGGGCAACGCGCTCGGCGCGCAAGGTCGTCGGCAGGAAGCGATCACCCATTTCCAGAAGGCGCTGCGCTTCAGCCCGGCCTATGCGCCAGCGCACTCAAATCTAGGGTTGGCCCTGGTCCTGGAAGGAAGAACAGATGAGGCGATCAAGCATTACCGGGCTGCCATTGAATCCAAACCGGATTACGCGCAGGGGCATTATTTCCTGGCCGCCGCACTGGCGCTGGAGCATAAACTTGACGAAGCTAAAATCCAATTCCTCGAAGCGTTGCGCTTGAGACCAAATTATGCGGAAGCGCACGCCAGGCTGGGAAATCTCCTCGTGCAGCAAGGCGAAAATGAGGAAGGACTTCGCCATCTTTTCGAGGCGGTTAATCTTCGCCATAACTTCTGGGAGGGGCAATATTACCTGGCCAGCGCTCTGACGCGCC
>CAIQQM010000185.1 GCA_903873945.1 uncultured Verrucomicrobiota bacterium | reverse complement strand
TCATCGCGCAAGACGGCTGCCTTTTCGAAATCTTCCTCTTCAATGGCCTTTGTCATTCCCTTCTGGAGCTGCTTAAGCCGGTCGGATAGGTCGTGGCTCTGCCTCAATGATTCGGGAACCTTGCCGGCGTGGCGAGTGCCTTTATGCATGGTTTTGAGCAAACCCTCCAGTGCCTCCGCGAACGTCTTGTAGCACTCCGGACAGCCTAGCCGCCCAGCTTTTTTAAAATCTCCCTGTGTAAAACCGCAACGCGGGCATTTTATCTCCGCTCCGCCCCCCGCTTGCTCAATCTCCTGGGATGCTCCCAGGCCCAGCAGCAGATCTGCCAGGGAAAATCCCGCCGGATCATTGACCCCTTTGGTCTTGGCGCATTCTTCGCAGAGATCCACCTTTTGTATTTTGTCACCGGCGATCTGTGTCAAATGCACCGTGGCGTCTTTTTCCTTGCACAGGCAGCACAGCATAATTTGTCTAGTCGTATATCGGCTCGCCGTTTACTTTAGTCAAGGCACGGTACTGTGCCACTAGCCTCCCTGTCACCCGACCCGGTTTGCCCGTCCCGATCACTCGCCCGTCGATCTTTACCACAGGCATCAGCTCCGCTCCCGTTCCGGTCAAAAAACACTCATCCGCATTAAACAAATCATACCGCGTGAGGTTCGGCTCACTCACAACCAATCCCGATTCCTCCGCAATTTCCATCACCACCTGTCGTGTGATGCCGTACAGAGCGCCCGCCGAAAGCGGCGGGGTGAATAAATGGCCAGCCTTGACGATGAACACGTTGTCTCCGGTGCATTCCGCAACGAACCCCTCCGCATTCAGCAGGATCGCTTCTTCGCACCCGGCGTTGGTCGCCTCGATCTTGGCCAGAATATTGTTGAGGTAGTTCAACGATTTGATGGCCGGGTTCAGCGCACTGTGCAAATTGCGAGTCGTTGACGCGGTAACGATTTCCATGCCGCGTTGGTAAAGTTCTACGGGATAAAGCTGGATCTTCCCGGCGATAATGATCACAGATGGGTCCTTGCACCGTTGCGGATTCAAACCCAGCGTGCCGACACCCCGCGTTACCACCAGCCGAATATAACCATCACGCACTTTATTGCGGCGGCAGGTTTCTATGACCGCCTTCATCAACTCCCCGTGCGTCATCGGTATGGTGAGCAAAATCGACTTTGCGGAATAGAACAGGCGGTCAATGTGTTCCTTTAGCTTGAACACGCGGTCGTGATACACCCGAATACCTTCAAAAATCCCGTCCCCATACAACAGGCCATGATCAAAAACTGATATCTTGGCGTCTTTTTCCGTGTAATATTTGCCATCTATGTAAATTTTCATGTCTTACACCAGTTCTCAAAATAAGGAACCCATGTGGCCAAAGCAACTCAGGACTGCGAACTGTTCCGGGGAACTGAAACAAGCATTAGGAATCGGGAGCGGAATCGTTGGTCTGAGAACCGGCAGCTTGCGGGACTGCGGAATCTTGCGCCTTGCAACCCCGTTCTTGACGATGCGCGTGCCAGCGAAGACATCAGTCTGATTGGTTTTTGGCGGATGCACCTTGCTTCGCCATGTAACTGGAATAGCATCGTGTTGTGAGCCTCCTGCTCGATCACGTTGAAGAATCCATCCGGAGCCGTCGGCTCTTGCGTCGGGGTCAACCACTCCTGGTCGCGGTTTCTGGGGGAGTGGATTCGATGGTTTTACTTTGGGTGCTCCATGAGTTGTCACGCGCTCACTGTTGGAAACTCACGCTCGCGCATCTCAATCATCGGCTCCGCGGACGCAGCAGCGATATGGACGAGCAGCTGGTCCGCAGAACAGCGGCAAAGCTGAAATTGCGCCTGTTGGTTAAGCGGGTAGACGTTAGAGTGTTTGCCCGCACGCACAAGCTCTCGCTGGAAATGGCTGCCCGGAACGTGCGTCACGGTTTTCTGGCGGATGCAGCGGCGCAATCCGGAATTCCTACCATCGCGCTGGCGCACCATGCCGATGACCAGCTCGAGCTGTTTTTGCTGCGGCTGCTTCGGGGCAGTGGTGGAGAGGGGTTGGCGGGTATGAATTGGAGCAACCCGTCACCAGCCGATCCGGCAATTTCATTGGTGCGCCCACTGCTCGACCAACCCAAATCAGTCCTCCGATATTACGCCTCGTCAAAGAAAATCCCGTTCCGTGAGGATGCCTCGAACGCGTCTGTGGACATTTTGCGGAATAGGATTCGTCACGAATTGCTTCCGTTGCTCAGAAAGAAATATCAGCCCGCACTGGACAAAACCTTTCTGCGAGTCATGAACATCATCGGCGCCGAAAGCGAATTCGTTGTTCAGGTGGGGAGGGAGTGGCTTTGGGAGAAGGGAGTGCGAGGTGGCTCTCTGGCGACAGATGCAGAGAACCGGAAAAGAGCTGTCGGCTCAACCCGCCGCCCTTGGGGCGCTAGTGCCTTCGAAAGCTTGCCGGTCGCGGTGCAACGCTGTTGCGTTCGTTTGCAATTGATGCGTCAGGGGATTGAGGCGGACTATGGTCTGATTGAACAACTTCGCATCGCAGCAAACAAGCAAGTGGCCATCGGTCCGGCAAAGCCGGTGCCCATTCAACCAAAGGATTTGGCCTCAGTGACTTCTGCCGGACTGGCGAACCAGGGGCGGAGAGTTCGTGGGGTGGGCGATCGCCCCGTCCCGGTCTCAGGCAAGACATTAGCGGGGCGATGGGTTGTTCGCGATCCCGAGGGTCTGGTACATTTGCAGCATCTGGCTCCGTTGGAGTTTATGAAGTGCGTCCGGGAGCTAAACTTGAGAGCCAGACAGAAAGCAGTTATTTTCGACGGGGTCAGGGTTTGTTGGCGTGAAGGAGCCGCCATTCCAGCCGGGCGTATAAAGCCGGTTTCAGGGCGGGAGGTATTCGATGCCGACAAAATCGGTTCTACGGTTTTGCTCCGGCACTGGCAACCCGGTGACCGGTTTCAGCCAATTGGCATGGTCGCACCGGTTAAGCTGCAGGATTTATTCACCAATTTGAAGATTCCCCCGGACCGCCGGCGCGAGCTGGTTCTGGCGGCCACTGCGGACGGGGTGTTGTTTTGGGTGGAAGGGCTGCGGATTTCGGACCGATTCAAGCTTACTAAGAAGACGATTCGTCGCTTGCAATGGACTTGGCAGCGGCTTTAATACGCGTTGCGGCGTTGAGTAGCGCATGCTAATATGTGCCCTAGCGGATTGCTTAAATGTCAGACAATAACCGAGATAGCGACGACGATAAGAACTTCAGGAAAAGCGGGGAGTTCAGGGTTGCGCCGCGTACTTGGATTGTATGGATTGTCATTTTTGGAGGCATCATCCTATTAGTGTTCTTCAAGGATAAAATGGATTCTCAGGGCAGCGTGTTGGGCCAGTTCAGGTTCCAACAGCTCGTTGACTCCAACCAGATAGCCCAGGCTACCATTAACTACAGCCCGCAGAACCCTTACCTGACTGACATCGTCGGCAAGTATTACAAGACCGACAGCGACGGCAAGCGTTTGGCGGAGAACGACCCCCATGCCCTTGTTGCTTTCAGCACCAGGGCACGGCTGTATCCTGAGCTGGAAAAACAACTCCTCAAGTTGCCGCAGTTCGAGGTTCGTGAGCCGAACACCATGCTTTTGAACGTTGTTTGGAGCGTGCTCCCGATCGTCATCATCGCAACCTTGATTTGGTTTTTCTTCATTCGCCAACTGAAAATGGCGGGCAAGGGAGCTTTAAGCTTCGGCAAGAGCAAGGCCCGGCTTCTGGCTAAGGAACGGAATAAAACCACCTTTAAAGACGTTGCCGGTATCGACGAGGCTATCGAAGAGGTTTCCGAGTTGGTTGAGTTCCTCAAGGATCCGAAGAAATTCCAGCGCCTGGGCGGGCGTATTCCGAAAGGCGTTCTTATGGTTGGCCCGCCAGGAACAGGCAAGACTCTTCTGGCAAAGGCCATTGCGGGCGAGGCGGATGCTGCGTTCTTTAGCATTAGTGGTTCGGATTTTGTTGAAATGTTTGTTGGTGTCGGCGCGAGCCGTGTCCGCGATATGTTCGAGCAAGCGCGCAAGAATACCCCATGCCTGATTTTTATCGACGAAATTGACGCGGTGGGCCGCAGTCGCGGGCATGGGTTGGGGGGTGGCAACGACGAACGCGAGCAGACCCTGAATGCGCTTCTTGTCGAGATGGACGGGTTCGATACGCAAGAGGGTATTATCATCATCGCAGCGACGAACCGGCCTGACGTGCTGGATCCCGCTCTGCTTCGTCCAGGCCGTTTTGATCGCCAGATTACCGTCAATCTGCCCGATGTGCGTGGGCGCGAGGCCATCCTGAAAGTCCATGCCAAGAACGTCAAATTGGCTCCATCAGTTGATTTGTCAGTCATTGCGCGCGGGACGCCGGGCTATTCAGGCGCCGATCTGGCAAATCTTCTCAACGAAGCCGCGCTTCTGGCAGCGAGTGAAAACAAAAAGGCCGTTAACATGGTGGAATTGGAGGAAGCGCGCGATAAGGTTCGTTGGGGGCGCGAGCGCCGCAGCCTCGCCATGACCGACGATGACAAGAAGTTCACCGCTTGGCACGAGGCCGGCCACGCGCTCGTCAATGTCTTGCTCCAGTATACCCATCCACTGCATAAAGTGACGATTATTCCTCGCGGCCAGTCACTTGGCTCTACCATGTCGTTGCCTAAGACAGACGTGCTCAACCGCCGCCGCAAGGAAATGCTCGACATCATCACCATGTCGATGGGCGGCAGGATCGCCGAGGAAATCGTCTCCGGGGATATCTCCAGCGGCGCGGCTGGCGATATTCAACAGGCAACAAACATGGCGAGGGCCATGGTGACGCAATGGGGAATGAGCGACCGCCTTGGCATGATCCAATACGGGAACGATGAAGAATACGTCTTTCTTGGCCGGGAAGTGGCTCGCGCCACGGCCTACTCCGAATTCACCGCTCAGGAGATCGACACCGAGGTCAAACGCATCATTGACGGGGCGTATATGACGGCTAAGAAGCTTATTCTCGCTAACCTTGATAAACTGGAGCTGATTGCCAAATCACTGCTCGAGTACGAAACTCTCGATGGAACCCAGGTTGAGGAAATCGTCCGCACAGGAAAGTTTACCCCACCGCCGCCCGCGCCTGACGTCAGTCCAACGCTGGGAGCGCCCGCCGGCACGCCATTACCCGAGACACCCGGCAAGCCTTCTCCGCCAAAGTTGCCAGGCTTGGGTTCTCCCGCGCCAGCCCCGGTGTAAAGAACTTCGGTTCGACATTTTTTGTCGCCCTGCTTAGCGTATTCCCATGATTATTGCACCCTCGCTGCTCGCTGCAGATTTCGGCCGGTTGGCCAAAGAGACCGGGCGTGTGGCCAGGTCCGGCGCGGATTGGCTGCACCTTGACGTCATGGATGGCCATTTCGTGCCGAATATTTCCTTCGGGCCTGCGGTGGTACGTGCCATCCGCCCTCTCACGTCCATGTTCTTCGACGTGCACCTGATGTGCTCCAAACCCGAGATCCTGTTGGAGCCATTCGCACGGGCTGGCGCGGATCAGATTGGCATCCACGTTGAGCTCGGTGAAGCTGTCACCCCACTGCTCTGGAAGATCAAATCCCTTGGCAGGAAAGTCAGTCTTGTGGTGAATCCGCCAACTGCCATCTCCATGGTCCAGCCCTATCTTGAACAGATTGATTCACTGCTCATCATGACCGTGAATCCCGGCTTCGGCGGACAGTCGTTCATTTACGAAATGTTGCCCAAGATCCAGCAGGCTTGCGCTTGGCGGCGCGAAAAAAATCTCGGCTATACCATCAGCGTCGACGGCGGAATCGATTTTAAAACCGCCGCCGATTGCGCCCGTGTCGGGGCGGATGCTTTTATTAGCGGTACGGCCCTGTTCGGCAAACGCAACCTGGGCGCCGCGGTGAGGAAGATGCGCCAGGTTGTAACTGCCAACAGCCTTTCCCCGGTAGTGTTGGCATCCTAGCCCGCCCTCCAATTCCCGCTCTCCCGTCCTGTCGGGAGACTCTAACCTTTCGGTAAATCCAGGTCGCTGTTTCTGATGGTTTTCTGGTGGCTGGGTGTTGCCGAAAGAAACAACGGTCCGCCGGTTGACACCCGGGCGCCACGAGCGATATTGCAATTGAAAGTTCGCAAGTCTGGATGACCGGTTTTGGCCACTCAGATGGAAAGGAATCTTATGGAGACCAGAATGGATACCGCTACGGAACCGCATAGCACCTCGAAACAGAAAATTGTCGATGAATTGAAAGCTGTGTTGGAACGGGCGGAGGAAAAAGCCGTAGAGCGCGCCAAAGCGGCTGACAGAGTCATCCGTGAACATCCTTACCAGACAATCGGTGTTGCCTTCGGGTTGGGATTGCTCATAGGGGTTCTTGTTAGTCGCAGATAGGATGGCGCTTAACGAGCCACCCGCAGGTGGAGTGTTTGAGTCGCTCCGGAGACTTGGCGTGAACAGCCTCGCGCTGGTGAGGAACCGCGTCGAGTTATTCTCTGTTGAATTGCAGATTAAAGAGGTGCGCCTCATCAAACTTCTGGTCTTGGCTGCAGTGGGTGTTTTGCTGGCAAACATGGCGGTGCTGATGGGGACGGCAGTCATCATCGTCCTTGCTGACGGAAAAGCGCGAGTCCCGGTGCTTGTCGGGTTGTTTCTCTTTTATGCGCTCGCCGCCACAGTCGTATTCTTTGCCCTCCGCTGCCATTTGCGCTCAACAACGCCTCCTTTCAATGAAACTCTTTCCGAAGTGAAAAAGGACTGTGAGTGGCTGACCTCTCGCAAATAGCTTGCCTTGAAGCGCGGCGGCGAATGCTGGTAGCTGAAAGCGAACAACACCGCAGACAACTAGCCGGCAACTTCGAGAATTTGCGCGCGGGGCTGATGTGGGTTGAAGCGGGTTATTCGGCAGCTCGGTCGCTTGTGGACTATTGGCCAATCCTGGCTTCTGCGGCGGGGTTGTTGTTCGGGCGTAAGTGTGGCTCCCGGTGGAGGGTGTTGGAAAGAGGCTTGTCCTTGTGGCGCCTTGGCCGGGTGTTGTCCGGGCTTTGGCGGCGTTATTTATCTGAATCAACCTTTTCGAGCGAAGAGCCATGAACTGAAAAGGTTCTTTCGGAATTTTTTTGTCGCTTTTCATCCGGGATATTGCTGAACTTCACTGGCTTTCTTGCTCATCATAACCAGGAGCGGGGGAGCATTTTTAATCAAAACATGAGCATAAAATTCGGAACAGACGGTTGGCGGGCGGTAATCGCCGAAGAATTCACATTTGCAAATGTCGAACGCGTTTCCCAGGCGGCGGCGGATTATTGGGTGGCGAATCCCGCACCCGGCGCCGGGCGGAAGGTGATCATCGGTTACGACCGGCGCTTCCTCTCGGACGCATTTGGCCGGCGCGCGGCGGAAGTTTTTGCGGGTAACGGCTACAAAGTCGTGCTTACGCCTGAGCCTACGCCAACGCCTTCAGTGTCTTTCGCGGTCAAAGACCAAAGCGCAATTGGTGGGGTGATGATCACTGCGAGCCATAACCCTCCTATCTTCAATGGATACAAGCTGAAATCACATTTCGGCAGCCCTGCTGACCCAGCCGTCTGTCAGGCCGTGGAAGGTTTCCTGGATCGCAATCCAGTCAAGACGATGAGCCTGGCCGATGGCCTTAGGCAGAAGCGGATCACGATTAAAGATGTCCGCCCCGCGCATTACGCCGCTCTCAGGAAACTCGTGGACTTTAAACTCATCGCCAAATCCAAGTTGCGTTTCGCGCACGAGGCTCTGTTTGGCGTCGGTGCGGGATGCTTTGAGCAATTGCTCGCTGGCACCACCTGCCGTGTCACAACTCTCAACGGTGATCACGACCCGCTATTTGGCGGGATCAATCCTGAACCGATTGAGAAAAATTATGGGCGCAGCGCGGCCTTTCTTAAAAAGCATCCTCACGATATTTGCCTGGTGACCGATGGCGACGCCGACCGCGTCGGCGGGATGGACGGCCATGGCGGGTATCTGAGCACACACCAAATCATCTGCCTGCTTTTGCATCATTTCATCGTGAACCGGAAGGGAAGGGGACGTGTCGTGAAGGCTTTGACCACCACCTCCATGGTGGATAAAATGTGCGCTGCGTACGGTCTCGAACTTACGGAAACCGGCGTGGGTTTCAAGTACATGGCTGCGGAGATGCTCAAAGGCGGCGTCCTGCTCGCTGCGGAAGAAAGCGGTGGAATCGGTTTCCCTGGCCATATCCCTGAGCGTGATGGCATTGCCGCGGGTTTGATGCTGCTCGAATTGCTGGCCACCGAACGCGTCTCCGTCAACAAGCTTGTCGCCAACCTTGAAAAACAATTTGGTCCGCACCGGTATGGACGCATCGACACTCGGTTTCCGCTCGAAAAGCGCGATGCGCTTATGCGGTTTCTCCAAAAGAATCCGCCGGCCAAATTGCTGCGCTCGCCGCTCGTTGCCATGAAGAGCTACGATGGGGTCAAGTTCATCGCGGAAGATTCCTCCTGGCTCATGCTCAGGGGTTCAGGCACAGAACCCATCCTGCGCATTTATGCGGAAACCAGCAGCGACGCGGGCGTGCAAAAACTCCTCAAAGCGGGAGTGCTCCTGACGCGGCAGGTATAAGGCTGCGTCCCAGGGTTTTATTTGCGTGACATCCACATCGAGGTGACTATATTTCGTCGCCCGTGGACGACCCTATCGTCTAGCGGTTAGGACACCGCCCTTTCACGGCGGTAGCACGGGTTCGATTCCCGTTAGGGTCGCCATTTTCGCTCTTCTTGTCCTGAAGACAGGTTCGGATCCTCGTTAACCCTTGCCGGCATAATAAGCATCGACTTTAGCCGCAACATCCTTGAAGCCAATGTCCGCTTCGTAGATTTGCTTGAATTGCTCGATAGCTTCCTCGCGCTTCCCCATCTTCTCGAGCACACACCCGAGGAGGTAGGCAAGTTCCTTCTTCTCATCATCGAAGACTAGTTTCTCCTTGAGAGCGTTTTGCAACGTGCGTGCGGCAAGGTCATTCATACCGCGCCGGGCGAAGCATTGAGCTAAATAGCCCATGGCCTGGACCCGGCGATGAGGATTCGTCTGCGCTTTTTGAAACTCTTGGATGGCCTCGCTGATCTTCCCGGCTTGAAAGTAGAGTTGGCCCAGCTCAAACCGGATTTGCAGATCTGTCGGGAATCGTTCGACGCGTTTCTGGCATTCGTCGAGTTGGAAGGCCTGTTTCTCGGCTTGCAGTTGCGTCACCTGTTCCGTGTAACCTGGCGCGTTCCGATCCAATTGTGCGATTTGGTGCTCGTATTTCCGGATTCTCGTTTCCGCGATGCTGCGGTCCAGCGAAGCATCGGTGCCCATGTCCGATGACTTGATTTGCTGGTACAACTCCAGAGCATGGTCAAACTGCCCTTTCTGCGTGTAGAGCTCAGCCAGCGACCGCGCGAGTTTAAGGTTCTTTGGCTCGGCTTTCAGGCGAGGTTCGTATTCCCGGATCAGGCGTTCCGCCGTGTCTTCCGTTTTGACTTGGCGATTCTGCTGTTCCAATGCCACCGCTTCGTTCTTGTTCTTCAGAATGTCACGATAAGAACCGGTGCCATCCGCCAGCGCCTCGTATCCCCCCTCGTCCAAGGTGGTTCGGGCAGAGAGATCTTTCAAAGCAGTTGCAAGGTCGTTGTCCGTGGGAAAGGAACGGTAAAGGTCACTCAGGATTTTTTCGCCTTTCCCAGCTTCGCCGATCTTTGCCAGGGCGTTGGCAAAGTGAATCGCGATCGTTTTATCTTCGGGCGAATGCCGGGAAAGAATTTCGAGCGACAGAACCGCCGTTTGCGGCATGTCAAGCGTTGTGGCGGCTTCAGCAATCAGCCGGTGGGCGGAGGCGTTGTTCGGATCGCTGTTGAGAATCTGTTCGGCAATTTGCATGGCCTCAGCCGGGTCTTTCCGCAATGCCATCTGCCCTCTCGCAACGAGTGGTGACAAACTTGCGTTGCTCAGCATCTTTTTAAAGAAACCCCTGCCTTTATTGGCCTTGTGGAGCTGGGCGGTGCGCAAAGCCTTGCGGCATTCATGCAGGCCAGGCTCTCTTGCCAGCACTTGGCTGAAGAGGTCGATCGCGTAATCGAAGTTCTCCCGCAACATCGCGTCACTGCCCTTTGTGAACAGCAGGCGCAAGTCTCGCGGGAGTTCACTGGCGCTCTTTTCTGGCATGGGAGAATTTAGACAGAAATTCGCGGCGGCACACAATGCAAATCTACGTCCGACGGCTTCAGGAGGAACCCTGAACCCTCCGATTTGTCAATGGCGGCCCTCCCGTTACAGCGGGCGGATTAACATTTCCCCAAGGGCTGGCAGTGTGTAGGGGACAAAATATGCCCGGACGGCCCCTTCAGTCGGGGGGATGCGGCGTTTGATTTGGTTCCGCTCGACGGGTCCGTATCTCCTGCTATCCACGCTGTACGGGCGGTTGTCACCGAGGACGAAATATTGATCCTCCCCCAATTCGAAGACCGAAATTCCAGCCTTGTCATTTGGAGACGTGTAGGTGTGTTTGGGTAGGTAGGGTTCAACCAGCATCTTCCGGTTGACGAAGACGTGCCCGCGCCAGAGATGGACAGTTTCACCGGGCAGACCTACCAGCCGCTTAAGGGCGTAATCGTCATTTCCATCATCGACAAGAACGATATCCCCGCGTTCAAGTGGAGTCGAGATGGGAATGGTGTAAATGCTGGCGCCGGACTGAAAGGTTGGGGTCATGCTCTGCCCATCCACCACCGCCACCGAACTGATAAAAGTTCGACCCGCTGCAGCACCCACGGCCGCCGCAGCTACGCCTACGATCAACAAACGACATGACAGGTTCTGCCACAGCTTCTTGGCGAACCGACAAAAATGCTTCATACAGAATTACCCTAAAAACACAGCATATTCTTTGCCAACGGTTTACGCCCATTACCCTGTGTTTATTGGGTTTTTCCGGGCCGCAAAATCACTTCAGCCTTTGTGCGCGCTGCCAGTGTCCGAAGTGCCAACGTAGCTTAGGCCTTCGCGCCCGCGGGTTCTGGCGGCGCGTCCCTTGTCTGCGCGAGGATTCCGGCGAGACTTGGGCGCTTGGAAGCTCACGACCAAGGTGCTACGCTTAGGCATTAACTCTACGAACCGGCGGGCCATGTATTATTTCGATAACAATAGCACCACGCAAATTGCGCCTGAAGTGCTCGAAGTGATGCTTCCGTTCCTGAGGGACCATTGGGGGAACCCTTCCAGTGCCTACTCCTTCGGCCAGCAACTCGCGGGCCCGTTAGACAAGGCGCGTGCTAAAGTGGCGGCTCTGATTAACGCTGACCCAAGGGAAATCGTATTCAC
>CAIQQM010000184.1 GCA_903873945.1 uncultured Verrucomicrobiota bacterium | reverse complement strand
GCATGGGGAAACCATCCGCTGCCACGACAACTCCATCTTGCTGCAGGAAGCCAATCCGCATCTCCACGTCTGCACCGGACACGCGCTGTCAAACGATGGAATCTGGAGAAGCCATTCCTGGTGCTTTGAACCGCAGACCTGCCGCATCATCGAAACGACCGAGAAGAGGGTGGCTTACCACGGAGCGATACTCGTGAGAGGGGCCGGAAAGAAAGCTCCGCTCAAAGATTCTGATGATTAACCATCTTGGCCGCAAGTCAGCGGCTTGTGGGCTCATCAGAAAACAGAAACACAACACGAAAATGAAAAACCGCTACAAAAAAGCCATCGCCGGCCGGGTCAACCCGGATATCCGCAGCAAAGTCCAACCGCTCATCGAGCAGTTCGCGCAAGCAAACCAACTGCCCTTCAACACCGTGTTCGGGGCCGTCATGTTCGCGGCCGAACGGCTCAAGGGCCGGGTGACTTGCGCGCGCGTCGAGGCCCTTGTCACCGCCGCAACGGTGCAGGCTTACGAGCTGGAAATGCAGCGCCGGACCACGGCCCGCAAGGTCCAGATCACGGGGATAATTCGCCGCGCCCTCCCGGTCGCCAAGCGGACCACGGAAGTGATCGAAAAGCTTTACAGCCAGTTCTGCGGGTTCCAGGGATCCATCCCGGCGCTCATGCAACAGGTTCAGGCCGCGGCGGCCACGGCGTGACCAATCCTCCGGCGAGAGCCGGCTCAACTCCGGCTCCCATCTTCTTGCTGAAAGGAAGAGACCGAAGGTTGCCGCCGTTTGACGACGCCGACTAATGCCAAGCGCAACCTTCGGAGCTGTTTGAGAACAGCCCACCGGAAATCCGGGCCGCCGCCAATCCCGCGACGAAAGAGTATGAAACCCATCACTAACTTCAGCGAACTCCTGCAAATCACGGAGCAAAAATACGGAGACGGTGATCGGTCGTGGACGCCAACTACCGAGGAGCACTTTATGTATTTCCTCGAGCTCGTTCCGCCAGCTTTCTTGCGAGGTCCCGTTTTTGCCAGTGGAGAGCCCTGGCGACACGATGAACAAGGGCATCCTGTCTATCTGTGCTTCCGACATGAGCAGGGCGGCTTCTGCGAGGCGCGTTATGCCTCGGTCAAGGAATTGGTTGCAGAGGTTTTGCCGAAACCAGAGCCAGACACCCCGCCCGCCGGTTGGAATGAGTCATGAAACTGAGCTCTGACGCCGGACTGAGCCCTTCCGGCAACATTGGACTGCACCTAGGCTGTTTGTTGCGCGGGAACCTCTTTCGCTCCCCGAAGGCGCGTTTCCACTGGTCCGGAATCAAACGAGCGATCAAGGAAGCCCTGCGGCCATGACGCGCGACGCTTCACCGCAACCGACACCGACAGCGGTGACCTCGGTTGCGGCAGTGCTCCGGCTCCCCGTAATCTTTGGAGCACAGTTTCGCTTGGATTTCCCCGTTGCGCCTGCAGACAAGACGGACTCGACCAAATCACACTTCCGTCGGTCACGGTGCGGGACACGCCGGGTGCAATCGAAGGCAACGCGAGGATCGGGTAGCCCCCGGCAAAAGGGGCTTTTCAGGCGCTGTTCGACGTCGCCGGATTCTCCAGGTTCTCGGCTCGGGTTGCCGTCCTGGGCGTATTGGACCATGTCGTTTCGACCGCCGGCAACGGCGTACACTTCGGGGATGGCGGTGGTGTGCGGGAACTCGGCGGAGAGGAGCGAGCGGAGAGAGACCTGGAAGGCAGAGTGGACCTGGTGCTTGGGTAGCGCGGTTTTCACCCAGTCGCAGAAGAGGTCAAACTCGGTCTTGTCCATGGTGGGGAGGATCAGTGCCAGCGCAGCTCGCCAGGGACGTTTACGGTGGCCCCGGCACGCAGATAGGGCAGAGTTATCGCCTGGGACTGGCTGCAGAAGGTTTCCACGAAGGACTTCAGCAGCGCTGAGTCGCGCAGGACGGCTATGTCGGAGGCCAGGTGGTCCACTACCTCACGGGAGATAAGAACGATAAGCTTGGCGCGGGTCCGGGAGGCCATGACGTTGAAGCGATTGAGGCTGAGCAGGAATTCTTCTTCGGAGCCGATGGCGTCGGGGTCGCCGAGGGCGAAGGTGGCGATCATGATGTCACGCTGCTGGCCTTGGAACCGCTCGACCGTATCGACGGCGCTCCGGATCAGGGCGGGATTGTGGGTCGGGAAAACCTGCTGGAGACGGGTGGTGACCAGCGCCTGCTGGGCGCGGTGTGGCGTCACGATGCCGATGCCGGTGGACCAGAACTCCTGGTCGTTGAATGCGGTGTTGGTGACGGGAATGACATTGCCGGTGACGGGGTTGCGGGCGTTGGCGAGCTGATCGCTAAGGATGCCGAACAGGGAGACGGCAAGCGCGGCGGTAGTGTCGGCCTCGAACAGATTCCACTGGCTGCTCCGGCCCTCGTTGTACACGAAGGCGAGCGCGTGGCGGGCGGGGGTGACAAAGGAGTCCCAGTGTGGGGACCACGATAGGCCGGCGGGCCAGGCCGCGGGTTGGGTGGTAGGCGGGGCGTGCAGGAGATTGATTTCGAGATTAGGGGAGAATGCGTGGAGCGTCGGCGGGTAGTCGGCAAGGTGGGCGAGCTCGACGATGGTGTTGTTGGAGCGGTAGTTTTCCTCCAAGACCTCGGGGGCGATGTGGTGGCGTTCGGAGAAGTAGGTGAAGATGGGGCCGACAAGGTTTTCCAAGTCAAGGGGCGCCTCCGCTTGGTGGATGGGGGGCAGTTGCTTCGGGTCGCCGGCTACGACAAGAGCTGCGTCGGCGTCTGCTGTGGTTAGAACCAGGGCGGACGTCGCGACATCGAGCTGGGACGCCTCGTCGATGAGGATGAGGTCGAAGAGAGGCCGGACGGGCGGCTGCCTGTCCACGGTCGCCAGGTTGTGGACCTGGTGGGGCGTGGCGCCGACCAGGATGAGGCTCTGGTTGTCGAGAAGTGACGTGAGCAGGGGTTGGTAGGCGCCGCCGTTGGTCTTTGGCAGGTCGATGGCTGGTGGGACATTGGCGCCGCGGGGGTGGGTTTCCGAGCGCAGGCGATAGGTCTGCACCTGGGGGGAGGCGAACGGCCCTGCACCGGAGATGTCTGCGTAGAGTGGAAGCAGGACGTTGTCGATGGCTTCGTAGGTGAAACCTGTGATCAGGACCCGGAGTGGTCGGTTGGCGGCGATGGCTTCGAGGAAGGCGCCGAGGATAATGGCGCGCAGGGTGCGGCTCTTGCCGGTTCCGGGGGGGCCCCAGATGAGCCGGAGGCGATAGCTTAACGACCGTTCCCATGCTGCCCATTGGCTGGGATTGAGGTTGAAGCCACCGTTCACAAGGGCGGTGCGGATGGGAGGAAGGTTGCGATTGACCGCCAGGGCGTGAAGCCGTGGGGCGTCCCAGAGAAACTCAGCCGGCGGTGTGGTCGCGCGACGGGAGACGCGTCTCCGAATCCCCAACGCCTGAACAACCGCTGAGTTATTGCCTGCCAGGACCGGGTTTCCGATGGCTTTGAGGGATTTCTCGAGGCGGCCGAGCAGGAAGTCCTTGTGAACGGGATCGAGCATGACGTCGGTGGAAAGGTCCAGAAGGCCGGCGTTCGTCATGTCGTTGATGGCTGGGAGCCAGGCGAGGTTGAACTGGACGGCAATCCACCGGTTCTCGCGATCGACGCCTCGAACTGTTACGGCCGTCACTTGCTCCATGCGGCCGGCGGGATATGTCAGCCATGGGGGGAGTGGGACAGCGTGACCATTCAGAGTTCTGTCGAGCCGGCGGTCGAGGAAGTCGCCGTCATTCCGGGGCGATAGTGCGAAGCTGAAGTCGCCTGCGCGGGCGCGGACCTCGCGGGAGTTTGGGGCAAGCTGGTAAACGTAGAGGCCGGCTGCCGGGGCAAGACCGAGGGAGGCGAGGACCGGGGCGGCAGCGGCAGCGTCCAGGCGGGTGGGAAGGCTGGCGCTGTTGAAGCGGGCCTCGCGCTCATGCGGCGGCATGGCGCGGATGAGCTGAACTTTGAGGCGGCTGAGGGCGACATTCAAGCCGGTGAAGGTGTACCAAAGCCTTGAGTCATCGCTCATGGAGTTTGGCATTGCGGGTGGACCGATTTCGCTGATTTCGGGGGCCGTCTGGCCGAGGCGACCTTCAAGGTCGTCACCGAGGCGCTGGACTACGGCGGAGAGCGCGAGGAGTTTCTTGCCTACTGTGGCTTGAAGGGTTTGGAGCTGTTGGTTCCAGGGGAAGTGACCTGTGGCGCGGGACCAGATTTCATGGGCGCGCTCGGAGGGGACCTGGTCGGAGAAGGGGTCTTCGAAGAAGGGATTAACGTTGAACGCGGCGCCGGGGTTGTTGATGGCTGCGGGATAGTAGTTCCGGGCCGTGTTGAGAAGGCTGTAATAGTGGGTCACCGGGAGCGCGACCAAGGCCCGGACGATGTCGCGCACGATGGTTATGGGGGAGAGGCGGTCCGATGTGGCTGGGTTGGCGACAAGGTTCTCCGGGGGGAATAGCCAGGCGAGGTCCTGGTAGTCCGGGGAATTTATAATGTGAGCGAGGTGGCGGCCAATGACGCGGACAAGGTGGTCGAAGGTGACGCTGTCCCAAATGTAAACCTGAACCGTGGCATCCTGAATGGCCTGGTCGGTCTGATCCATCATCTCACGGATGCGGGCGAGGAGGCGGAAGAGTTCTCGGCGCTCGGTGTTCAGGTCGCGCTGGTCAACAGGGTACACCTCGGGGTTGAATGCGTGGGAGTTGTGTTGGCCTGCCTTGGTGCGATTGGTGGACGCAGCCCAGCGACCGGAGACGCCGAAGGCGATGGTGATGCCGCTGCCGATGTCGAAATCGGCGGTGATAAAGATGCGGAGGTCGGCCCAGCGGGGCATGAGCGCGGAGGTGCCTTCCTGATCGGCGACAGTAGCGGCTCCGCTGGCGAGGGACTGGGCGCGGCCAGAAACGACCGTGCGGGTGGCGCGGAGAACCTGATGGGAGTCGTAAGCTGCGGCGGTGGGAAGGAGGGTTGCCAGGTTCGCGACGGAGTTTACGTGATTTTCTTCAAGGGCCGACTTTGCGCCCCGGGTGACGAAGGCGACGCGGCTGAGGTTGTCGGTGGTTTGGGCGGTGGGAAAGCAGTGGAGTGGGTCCGATGCGGTTTGGCCCCAAGGGTAGCCAAGATAGTCACAGCCGATGCAGTGGTTGTCCACATGCCAGGGCAAGTGGTCCCAAGCGGTATTGAGGACGGTGGCAAGGTCGGAGTGGAAAAAGCGGCGGATGCGGGAAGCGAAGACACCGAAGGGGATGTATTCGAGGTCTTCGTCCCAAGCATTGAGCAGGGCCTGGGTGGTTGGGAGGGCTCCCGTGGCGCGGAGCCGGGTATTGAGCTGGGCGACGTGGGAGGCATCGTGGGACCCCGGCCAAACGGCCGCCATGGGAACGACGAAGTATTGAGTTTGGAGGTTATTATCAATGAGCCAGGCGGCCAGGGCCATCGAGTAGTAGGTGACTTCTGCCTGGTAGCAGGCGGAAGCCTCGGCGGTGAGCTTGATGTCAACGATGCTGAGAGGGGTACGGTTATCGGTGGTTGCCGCGACAGCGGTGACGGAGCCATCGGGGTGGACTTCCTGCAGGCCGGTGTGAGCGGGCCAGATGCGGATGATGTCTGGGCGAAGCTGGCCGTAGGCGAGGTTGAGGGTCGTGGCGTAATTTTGGATGCCGAGGGCGTTCTGGAAGGAGTTGCCGATGGTGTACTGGCCCTGGGTGATGAACAGGGTCTGCGCGGTCCTCTGGCCGAGCGCGGTGGCGAGGTCTATATCGCGTGCGGCGCCTGCTGGGGCTACGATGGCGGCTGCGCCGAACGAGGCGCGGAGGTCGGCGACCTTGGCCTCCTCCCACTCGTTGCCGGCGGCGGTTAAGGCGGCGATGCCGGGGCGGCCGGTTCCGCGCGGGGGCATGCCGACCCGCTCGGGGCGGTAGGCGGCATTGTCCGGGGACAGATCAAGGCGAAGACGGCGGAAGCATTTGCTGCGGAGAAAGTTGGAGATGGTACGTTTAGCGAGGAATGGCATATGTCGTGTTGATCACTTCTCGGTGAAATTGTGGCGGTGCGGGCGTTGTGCTCCCGCATTTTCGAGCGCGTCGAGCAGAGCGACCGCTGCAGCTTTGGCCCGCAATGGGGCCGTGGCGGCAGCGGCGAGGCACGCCCGGTGGAGATTCTGGAAGTCGGCGCGGGAAAAGCCGCGGCGGCGGAGCGACTGGCGCCAGGCGTCGGCGTGGCTGAGGGCCAAAGTGACGGCGTCCACGGGGACGGTGGTGCCAGTGGTGATAGTCTTGCCTTTGCGCGGCCGGGCGACGAACACGGCATCCCAGGAACTGCTGCCTTTGTGTTTGTGGGGGCTCATTAGGCCGTCGCCAAGCAGCGGGAAAACGTCAATGACCTGGAAATGCGATTTGGCCAGGGCAACAGCGAGGGCTTCCCAGGCGCCGGCAGCCTTGTGCTGGAAAGTGAATAGGAGGCGCCCGCCGGGCTTGAGGACGCGATGGGCTTCGGAGAAACACCTGGTGAGTTGGGTTTGAAATCGGCGCTGGTTCTTGGGCGAACGGGAGTTGGTGGCCAGGTTCTTGTTCAGGAAGGAATCCGAAGCCGATTGCACGACGCCGAGCATCCTGAGCCAGGGGAGATAGAAGTGGGAGAGCTCGGAATAGGCGATGTTATCAAAGTATGGCGGATCGGTGAGGATGAGGTCCACGGTTGCCTTCTTGAGGAAAGTGAGTTTGGCCGCGTTGCCCTGGCGGATCTGGATGCTTGGCTGCCTGGCCTTTTTGCCGCGCGAGCCAAGGACCTGGGACAGCGCCTTGAAGGAGCGCGAGGCGCGCTGGATGCTGCAAACGGCGTTGGGGTAGGTGCCGCGGCCGGTGCGCTCCAGCCAGGGGTTGATTTCCACCGGGCGGATTGAGTGGGTGAAAGCGCGGAATGTGAACAGCGGCAGCAGACGGCGCCAGGCGGGGGCATAGGCGGTCTGCATGCAGTTGGTGGTGAGGTGGTCGCTGTAGGCGATGCTGAATGCCTCGCGCACGGACGGCGGCAGCTTCAGTATTTCCTCGGCCAGGATCGAGAGGTGGAGCAACTGGCGAGGGTTGAAGAGCTGATGGTAAAAGCGGTAGCCGTATTTGAGGATGCGGCTGTCACTGCGGTTTTCGCGGGGGATTGGGCAGACAGGGATGTGGCGGACGTGGCCGCGCTTGTCGGTGCGGCGGGACAGGGCGCGTTCCGCGGCCTGGAACGCTCGGAGGTCGGCGGCTGTGGCGGCGCGGATGTGGCGCATTCGGTTGGGGACGCAGGTGGCCTTGCAGGCGGGGTCGAGGGTCTCGACGGCGAACAGGGCCCACTTTGGGGGCGTGTGGGTGTGCTCGTTGAGGTCAATGAGTCGGGCGGACTTGCGGCAATGGGGACAGGTGAAGACGCCCTCGGCGGCGGTGCCGACTTCGATTGGGAGCCGCCGGCCAGTGGCCGTGTCCGTGACGGACTTCTGAGAAAGCGGTAGTTGGAGGACCTCGCCGGCTGGGGACAGTACCCACTGGAGCTTCCGGTCGCGGTCAAAGGCGATGCGTCGGTCGGGCTGGGCGTGGGAGGTTTTGCGGCAGTGGATGCAGGTAACGACCTGGACCCAGAACGCGTGGAGCAGGACCTCGGGCACGCCCTTGGAGCTTGTGGATATATAATATGGCGCGAGCGTGGCGGCCATGCGCTTTTTGAGAGCGTCCAAGTGGGGGCGGAGATCGGGGACGGTCGCCAAGCGCGACTCGAAGGAGGTGACGGCGCAGGCGACGGGGTCAATATCGAGGCCGATGGCGTTGTGTCCGAGCAGGGCGGCCTCAACCACGGACGTGCCGCCGCCAACGAAGGGGTCAAGGACAGTAAGCGGGCGGGAGGTTTTGCCTTCGTTGAACAGGCTCCAGAATGCTTTCTCGTCGGCCACTTCGCTGCCAACCAGCAGGGAGCGGAATGAGGCGCCTATGCGGCGAGCGAACCATTTGTGGGATTGGTAAATTTCTTTGGGTCGGTGGGCCTCGAGGGAGAGCGGCTTGGTAAGGCGGCCGACCGGCAGGCGGCCGGTCTCGCACAAGGACCCACCGGGAGACGATACCGCACCGAACAGGCGGGCGTGGATTGTGCGGGTGCTCATGTGGAAAGGTTAGACGATGTGTTTGATGTCGAGGTTGCCCCAGTGGCGCTGGAGGTATTCGACGACCAGGCGGCGGTGGCACTGATGGGGTTTGTCTTCGCTGCACAGGAGACAGCCGCCGGCGAGGATGGCCGGGTCAATCTTGTCTTCGATGTGCCGCTCTTCCATCAGCTTGAGGAAGTCGTGCTCGTAGTCGTCCCACCGGCCCTTGTTCTTCTTGTAGGCGTCGAGCAGGCCCTGGGTAGGGGCCAGCAACGGGGCTTCGACGTAGTCCACGTGCAGGATTTCCTTGAGGAAATACTGAAGGTCGTCGCGTTTGCTGAAGCCGGCGAGCTGGGAAACCTTGTTAAGCCGGACATCCACGATGCGTTTGATGCCGGCGGTGCGCAGCTTTTCGAAAAACTGCGCGGCGGTTTTCTTGGTGAAGCCGACGGTGAAGACGGGAATGCTTTCGACAGACATAAGCGTTAACTCGTTGGCAGTGTTGGCTCGGCGGACTCGTGGTAGGCGGTCTTACCACCGCGCTGATCGTATGCGCGGGCGAGGAGTTTCTCGCGGGGTGCGAAAAGGTCGTCGGTCGGGACGCGCTCCTCGGCCATGAGGCGGGTCTCGACCTCGTCCTGTGATTCGAGGGATCCGTCGGCGCGGATATGCTGGATTTGGGCCACGTCACGCAGGTGACGGCAGACCAGAATGGTGCGGTGGCATTCCAGTGGGTCTTTCTCGGCGCACATTAGGGCGGAGCGGAATTGCGGGATGCCCTTGGTGACGCGGTCCAGGCCGGACTGGAAGGCCGGGGTTTTGGCGATCCGTTCGTAGCGGGCGACGCCGTCAACGTAGCAGTTGCGTTCGGATCGACGGGCGCCGAGTTCGTCGCCGAGGAACAGATAGCGGATGCCGACAGCCCGCAGAGCAGCTTTGAGCGGCTCGCGATTGAACTGGGGAAGCCGGGCGCTGTATGGGCTGCTGCGTACGTCAACCAAGACTTGGACGCGATGCTGCATGAGCAACTCGAGGAAGTGTTCCAGCGAGTGGTTCGAGTGGCCAATGGTGAAAAGCTCGGGCTTCACGCTTCAAAAAAGGTGGCACAAATCTTATACTGCTTGCCATTCAATTCCGGGGTGAGGCTCAGGCAGAAATACCAGCCGGCCGGGTTCGGCACTGTGAGTGTCTCGGGCATGCTGGCCCATTGAGAAGTGGCGCCGGGGAGCTTGAACCGCCGGTCGAATTCCGGATCGGTGACCGACATGTCGTGGTAATTCCCAGCGAAGCTGAACTGTAGGCGGCGCCGCTTCTTGTCATAGCCTTTGAACTGGTTCCATTCCTTGAAGTACCTGAAGGCCCAGCCTTGGGGCGCTTTGATGAGGTAGAGGGAAGCGGGCGGAGGTTGCATGGTCCGTATGTAGCCAGCAGGTACGGTGTCGGATTCGGCGACATGCCAGAGCCTTGGCGGGTTGTCCACGATGCCTGCCAAGTCCTTGGTGGTCGCGGTGGCGACCCATTTCCATTTCTGAGCCGGGTCGTAGCTCCAGTCCTCGGGGTGGTCTGGATTGTTGCAGGGGTCCAGCAGCGTCACTTGGATTAGGTCCAGCGGGCGGACGGCGGTGTGGTCTGGCCGGCAGACCGTGTCCATGTAGGGAACGGCACCCTCTTTGGTTGTCGGGTTGTTTAGGCGCACCCATTGCTGGCCAATGTCGAAGTCATTGCCTTCGAGTGGTGTGGCGACTTTTCCTGCAACGCACCTTCCGCCGGCCCGTTCCGAGTTGGCCAGGACGAGTATATATTTGGTTTCGCTCATAATGATCTTTTAGAGGGAGATGCGGATCTGGGGCTCCGGTGTCAACTAAGCGGGCGGTCAGTTGTTGGGCGGGTTGAGCGGCTGCGGAGGCGGCGGCGGGGTCGTTCTCCGGGGCACGAAGAGTTCCAGGGTGGCCGCTCTGTCGGCTTGGTACTCGTTAGTGCAGGCGCAGCCGGCCGCGCAGGTTCGTTTCTGGAAGGCGAACGGGAGTGGGGTCGTTGAGGATGTCCGGGCGAGCAGAACGGCGCCGATTGAGAGGGAAAAGTAGCCGAGTTGCCCTTCGGCCATTTGTGGGTCGTCGAGAACGATTTCCTCGAGGCAGTCGGCAAGAGGGAGGACGCCGCCGATATGGCGCATTACAATCATCTGGTTGAAGCGGCCGACCATGAATTCGAGTTGAAGTTGGCCGATGGTCTCAAACCATTTTTCCTGGTGGGTGGTGTTGGCGTTCCAATAGAGGGGGTTGGAACGTGTGACCCAGAGGGGCGGGAGGTCCATGGCCCGGAGCCTTTCCACTGACAGCTTGAAAAGGACCGGCCCGTAAACGTTTCGGCGGCTGGCCCGATTGTGGATATCCACAGAATCGAGGAAGATGTCGAAATAGACACCCTGGGCCTTGTCGTTGGCATCGGATGCCTGGGCTGTCTGGTTGAGGCCTAAGCGGTCCATGCAACCACGGGCGATGAGCTGTTTCTGGCGGATGAACTCGCAGGAGGTGGTGACCGTGTTGCCGTGGTGGAGGTGGGTAACCCCCGATTGGAGCAGGTGGGTGAATACGTCGCGGGATGATAGTTGCATAGGCTTTCTGGGCTTTATTCTTCTTCCGAAACGGCCGTAATTTTGACTGGTATAACAATTGTCATATCGCATATTGACATTTAATTTGAGCTGTGTCAAGGTTGGAGTTGTGACGAGCGAACAAATAAAGAATTTGAGGAACCAATTGGGGTTGTCTCAGGAGGCATTTGCCGAGCAGTTGGGGGTTACGTTCGCCACAGTCAACCGCTGGGAGAATGGACATCGCAAGCCGCAGAAGGGGCACATCCTCCGGATACAGAAGTTGCTGTCGAAGGGGCAGGAGGAACAGGGTGAGCTATTGGTGCTGGCGGATGCCCCGCCCCGCTTGAATTTCGAGGGGGACCCTGAGGTTATCAAGCTGGTGGTGGACGCCCACCGGCTGCGGAATGGTCACCAGTTCAACAAGGCTTTCGGGCTGGAGCTTTCCCGGGTCGTGCCCCTCCCGCACCAGCGCGTGGCGGTGTATGAGCACATGCTGCCGCAAAACCCGCTACGGTTCCTGCTGGCCGATGATGCCGGCGCCGGCAAGACGGTGATGACCGGGCTCCATATCCGGGAAATGCTGAACCGTGGCCGGCTGCGCCGTGTGCTCATCTGCTGCCCTGCCGGGCTGACGTGGAACTGGCAACGCGAGCTGCACAATTTCTTCGACCTGGAGTTTCGGATTTTGCGCGGCCAGGACTTCCAGAACAGCGATCCCCTCGCGAACGACGAAGGGCTGTTCATCATCAGCGTGGACACGGCGGCGACGGAATCCATCCGTGAACGGCTGGCGGCGGCTCAGTTTGATTTGGTGGTGTTCGACGAAGCGCACAAGTTGGCCTGGGCGGACAGTCGCCGCCTCGACTCCAAGACGAAGCGCTACCGGCTGGCGGAGGTGCTGGCGAAGGCAACGCATCTGCTGCTGCTCACCGCGACGCCGCACATGGGGAAGCAGTTTCCGTATTTCGCGCTGTGGCGGCTGCTGGACATGAACGTGTTCTCGACCATGGAGGCTCTGGGTGAGATGGGGCAGGAAAAGCGCCGTAAATTTTTCATCCGCCGGCTCAAGGAGGAAATGGTGGACTACCAGGGCCATGCGATTTACAAGCCGCGGCTCTGCCAGACGGTGAAATTTGACCTCTCACCGCAGGAGCGCGCTTTTTATGACCAGTCATCCGAGTACCTGCGCTGGAGTTTTGAAAACAACCGGTCACTAAACAAGAACGCGGCCGCGATGGTGGTGGCCGTGCTGCAACGGCGGCTGGCCAGCTCGACGTATGCGATGGTGCAATCGTTGGAGCGGCGGCGCAAACGGATCATGGACGCGGATACCGCCGAGGCGGCGCCGAGCGCGGAGCGGCTGCTGGAACAGTTCGACACGACCACAGCCGACGATTCGGAACCCACCGATACAGGAACGGAGAGCCAGGAGCGCGTCGAGGAACAAGCGCTGACGCTGGCGAAGCCGCAGTCGGAAAAGCAGCGGGAAAAGGAGCTGGCCTACCTGGATGAGATCATCAAGCAGGGCGAGGAGATCCTGAGGGCGCAGTGTGAGACGAAGTTTTTGAAGCTGCGCGAACTGGTGGACGCGGCGGAATTCCAACACGAGCGGCTGCTGATTTTCACGGAGCACCGCGACACGCTGGAACATTTGCAGCACAGGTTTGAAGCGCTGGGATACACCGGTCAAATCGCGGCGATTCATGGCGGCATGGATGTGGAGGAACGCGAACGTCAGCGGATTTTCTTCATGCCGCCGGCGGAACGCCGACGTCAAAATCTGCCCAACCCGGACGCGCCGAGCGCCCGGATCATGCTTGCGACGGATGCGGCGGGCGAAGGAATCAATTTGCAGTTCGCCTGGCTGATGGTGAATTTCGATGTGCCGTGGAATCCGGCGCGATTGGAACAGCGGATGGGCCGGCTTCACCGGTTCGGCCAGCGCCATGATGAAGTCCGCATCTTCAATTTCATCGCCGACAAGACCCGCGAAGGCGACGTGCTGGCGACGCTGCTGGCGAAACTGGACGAGGCGCGGCGCGAGCTTTGTACCGACAAAGTGTTCGACGTGATCGGGCAACAGCTCCAGGAGGTTTCCATCCGCGACCTGCTGCGCGAAGCCCTGTTTGAAACCGCGCCTTACTCCGCGCAGAAGCAACTGGACAACATGTTTGCGACGCAACGGCTGCGGGCGGCGGTCGAGGAACAGCGGAAACAGGCATCGTCCTTCGGTGATGTGGCCAAGCGGCTGGGGCAACTGAATGCCGAGATTGAAGTCGAGCGGTTCAACCAACTACTGCCAGCCTACGTGCAGAACTTTGCCGAGAAGGCGCTACCCCGGCTGGGATTCGAGATTGACGGAGACCTGAACCAGCGCGCCCGGTTGAACCGGACTTCCGGCTCGAACTGGATCGAACCGCTGGCGAGCCATTGGCGGGGCGGGCTGCCGCCTTACATTTCCGTGAGGCGTGACGGGCCCGCGGGCAGCGATGCGGCGCAGATTGCTTTTCTGCGGCCGGGCGAGCCGTTGTTCAACGCCTTTTGCGATGAAACCATCCGGCGGTTCGGCAACGATGCGCGGCGCGGCGGATTCTTCCTCGACCCGACGGCGGAGCAGCCCTACTACGCCGCGTTGTATGTCTGCCAGTTGGGCGAGCGGTCGCTGCGCGGCGGCGATGCGAAGCCGCGTCTGTTGGAACGCCGGCTGATGGGCTTGCGTTGGGACAGCACCGGCCAGTTCACCGCCTGCGCCCCGAACCATCTGATTGCCTTGGTGGGTGCGCCACCGTCCCTCGCGTGGAAAGCCGGCACGTTGCTGCAATCGCCGCTGGACCAAGTCCACCGCGCCGATGCGTTCGCCCGGATGGAAGCCGAAACCACGTTTTTGCAGCAGGCTCGGGCGGCGGTGCGCGCCGAGTCGTCGGCGCGGCTGGAAGATTTGCAGCGCGGGTTTGATTTCTCCGCCGGGGAAATGGCGCAACGGCGGGTGGATTTTGCCCGGCGCGTCCGGGATGGGGACGAGCAGGCCGCCAGCCAACTTGAACTGGTGAAGCGGGAGCAGAGCCGCATCGAGCAGGAAAAAGCTGAAGCGTTGCTGTATGAACAACGGCGGGGCGACCTGCTGGACATCATCACGCTGGACCGCATTGCGATTGCGCTGGTGATTCCCGACCAAAGCCCGGAAGCGCTGGAAAGCTACGACAAGAACATCGAGGCCATCGCCGTGCGCGTGGCGATCAACTACGAAGTGGATAAACACAAGGCGAAGGTGTTCGACGTGTCGTCGCCGCACCTGGCGCGGGGGTATGATTTGGAAAGCCACCGCTTGAATGGGGAAAAAATTGTCATCGAGGTCAAGGGCCGGGCCGGTCGCGGGCAGGTGCATCTGACCGAGAATGAATGGCCGACGGCGGCGAACGTGCGGGACAAATACTGGCTTTACGTCGTGACGGACTGCGCCACGGAGCCGCGCCTGTTCCGGGTGCAAGACCCGGTGCGGCTGGCGTTCAAGACGCGCCAGAGTTTTACTTTGAACATCGGCGACATCATGAAAGAGGCGGACGCGGATTGAGCGCGAAGAAACACCCGAATGGAAGGCAAGACTATGACCGACAAACCAAGATTGATTGAGGTGGCCTTTCCGCTGGAACAGGCGTCGCTGACAAGCGTTCATGAAAAGAATGTGCGCCACGGTCATATCTCCACGCTTCACATCTGGCCGGCGCGACGGCCGCTGGCGGCGAGCCGGGCGGCGCTGCTCTGCACGCTACTGCCTGATCCGGGCGATGCGCAGAAACGGAAGGAGCTGCTGGAACTGATTGGCGGGACAGTGGTGAAAAAGCTGGTCACGTCGGAAGACGAAGAAGGCAACTCGGTTTCCGAGGAAAAGAAAGTGGTGGAAGGCGGCGTGCTGGTTTGGGGAAACGAGAATGAGCCCGCGATGGATACCTTGCGGGCAGCGATCAGGCAATTTTACGGCGGCAAAGCGCCCAAGGTGCTCGACCCGTTTGCGGGCGGCGGGGCGATTCCGCTGGAAGCGATGCGGCTGGGTTGTGAGGTCACATCGGCAGATTTGAATCCGGTGGCGTGGTTCATTCAGAAATGCACACTGGAATATCCGCAACGGTTCGCGGGAAAGAAATGGCCGCTGCCGGAGTTCGTGCGCCAGTGGCCGGACTTCGTGGAGGATTTTATTGCTGGGAAGATCAAGAAGCGCAAGGGTGAGAAAAAGCCGCACTACACGGATGCGGTGAACTTAGAACTGCACGAAACCGCAACCGATGCGGAAGCACCATCAGAAAAGGCATCCGCTGATTTCAAAAAAGTGTCTTTGCCGGACGCTGACCTGGCTTGGCATGTGCGCGCATGGGGACGATGGGTGCTGGAGCGGTCACGGCAGGATTTGACAGCGCGCTACCCGATGGTGGATGGCGAACCGACAGTTGCCTACCTCTGGGCGCGGACTGCGCGCGACCCGCAAACCACTGGACGTGTTCCACTGCTCAAGACCTTTTGGATCGGCAAAAAGAAGGGGAGACGCGCCGCACTCTTGCCCATACCGAATCCTGACGGGTGCGGAGTAGCCTTTAGAATCTTGCGAGAAGCAGACCTGGTGCAACCGAAACGCATAATCGAGGAGCATGATTTCCTGCGACGGTGGGAAGTTACTGAGAACACGTTGGAGGAGTTCTTGAAGAACGGAACAATGAACCGGGCCGGTGTATGGAGTCCATGTAGCGGTCGACCTGGGGTTATCTCTCTCACATCGGAAGACCTAAGAAGACAGGGGCAACAGGGATTGCTTGATATTCAGATGACTGCCGTTGTAACTGAGGCCACTCATCCGAGTAAAAAAACCACTTTGAAACGGTATCGCCTCCCTACCGAGACAGAGTTGCGTGCGGCGTCGGTGGAAATTGAGGATTTGAATGAAGCCTACAGAGACATCCCCTTCGGATTACCGGGAGAACCTTCACCTTTGGGCGGAGGGAGTGGCGCGGCGCGTGCGTTTTCGGTTCAAAAGTATGGCTTGCGGCTTTGGCGAGAGTTGTTCACTCCCAGACAACTCCTCGCATTGGCTGTGTTTGTTAGACACATTCGTGCAGCAATCAAAGCTGCCGCTGAGCTTAACGACAGTATCTCCCCGGCAATTGGGGCTTACTTAACCTGTAGTTTGGGCAAATTGCTAGACTATGAGAATGTCTGCTGTTCTTGGTATCTAAATAATGAGCAGATTACTCATATGTTCAACCGCTTTGCTTTGCCATTCAAGTGGGACTTTGCGGAAGCTTCACCAATCGGTGGAACCTCTGGGAGTTGGGATTCAATGCTTAATTCGGTTGCGAAGTCAGTGACCACCGCAGTCAATTTGTCTAGCACACTTTGTTCCCCGCAAATAATCCGCCGCTCTGCTGTCGTATCTCACGATGCACAACTCGATGTTGTGGTTACTGACCCACCTTACTACGACGCGATCCCGTATTCGGATTTGATGGATTTCTTTTACATTTGGCAGCGGCGCATTCTGAGTGACTTAGATCCATCCTTTATGGACAACTATCTGGAGGAACTTTCGCCGAAGTGGAACCACGACAGTGACGACGGGGAGCTTATTGACGACGAAACTAGGTTTGGTGGTGATAGGGCAAAGTCCAAAGCTAACTATGAAAAGGGAATGGCGAGGGCCTTCACCGCGTGTCTCAAGCAATTGCCAGAATCCGGTAGGCTCGCTATCGTTTTTGCAAATAAGGAGGTTGATGCTTGGGAAACTCTTATTGGAGCCCTAATTCAAGCTGGGGCCACGGTTACGGCAAGCTGGCCAATTCAAACGGAGATGCCCAATCGGAGCCGGGGAATTAATTCTGCCGCGCTTTCGACCTCAGTATGGATAGTCTGTCGTAAGCGCTCCGTCACCGCAGCCGCCGGCTGGGAAGAACCCGTGTTGGAGCGGATGAAGCAAATCCTGTTTGACAAGCGGGATGAACTCGGCGGCATCAACATCCTGCAATACTATTTTGATTTGGGCATTCGCGGGCCGGATTTCATCTGGGCGGCGCTCGGGCCGGCGCTCCAGGCTTATAGCGAGCATCCTTTCGTGAAGAAAACCGGTGGTGGCATGGTGACGGTCCGGGAGTTTCTGGATGAAGTCCGCAAGCTGGTGTTGCAATTCGCCCTCGGCGAGTTGCCGGGTTTCCGCGAGCTCCAGCGCGAGACGCAGGGCCGCGGTGAAACGGTGGCGCTCGATCCGGTGACCCAATACTATTTGCTGCACCGCGCTTATTTCGGGCTGGCATCTGCACCGGCCGGGGCGTGCATCCTTTATGCAAATGCGTGCGGGAAGAACGAGACGGAATTGAAGGTGGTCTGGAACATCCTGGAGCAAGGCGGCAAGTCCGGGCCGGGTAAGAAGGGCCGTCCGCGGAAGGACGCCGAAGAAGGCGAGGCCGAGGAGCCGGAGGAGGAAAGCAGCGGGAACGAATACCGGCTGCTGGACTGGTCGGAGCGCATCGAAAGTGCTGACCTCGGCGAAAGCCGGGGCGGATTGCCGTCGCCGCTGATAGACAAGCTACACCGGCTGATGGCGCTGTTCCAGCGCAACCAAGCGGGCGAAGTGCAACCGCTTTACGAAAGCTGGGGGCTGGCGAGCGAGCGGGCGTTCCCGCCGCTGCTGCAAGCCATCCGGGAACTGGCGTTTCAAGACGGCAACGAGACGGAGCGGCGGCTGGTGGAAGCACTGGCGACGCAATTAAAACTGCGGCGGCAGCAAGTGACCGAAGACGGCGCGGTGAAGGAAGAACCTTATTTCGCCCCGATAGACGAGGCGACGCGGGCGAAAGTCAGCTACCGGAAAGGAAAGAAATAATTTATGGCCAAACAAGTTCTGAGACCGTGGAAGGATGTTTGCACCCTGCGGGAAGAGATCAAAACAAAGACGCTGACGACGGCGGATTTCGCGGTGGATTTGCACCGCGTCATCTTCGAGCCGAACAGCGGCAAACATTACACCAACCCGGAAGCGTTTTTCGCCACGACTTACGCGACGCCGAACCTGCGGCGGTTCTGCCGCGACGTGCTGCGGCGGCTGGCGGGCGAAGAAGGGGGCGAGCCAATCATCAACGTGGCGCAGACCTTCGGCGGCGGAAAATCGCACACGCTGACGACGCTGTATTACATGACGACCCTCGGCAAGAAGCTGCCGATGAAAGCAACGGCGGTGAATCACATCCTCCAAGACGCCAAGCTGGAGGCGCCCCCGGAAGCCATCGTGGCGGCGGTGTCGTTCGACAAGGTGGATTGGAAAAAGGGGATTGAAGCGAAATCGCCAGACGGTAAGGTGCGGGCGTTTCGGATGCCGTGGAACATGATTGCGTGGCAGTTGCTCGGCGAGAAGGGATTGGAAATCCTGGATCGCAACGAATCGCAACCCGACTTTGACACGCCGCCCGCCGATCTGCTGTGGGGCAAGGTGCTGGCGGAAGTGGAGAAGAGCGGCAAGGCCGCGCTGATACTGGTGGACGAATTTCTGATGTGGGCGCACGACGCGGCCTCGCCCGACACCGACGGGACCAATAAATGGCGGGGGCCGATGTGGATTGACCGGCTGAAGAATTTCTTTCAACGGCTGGCCCAAGCGGTGGAAAATTCCAAACATTCCTGCCTCGTTGTCTCCCTACTGGCCACGGAACCGGAGAAGATGAATGATGCCATCGGCAAATCGGTTCTGGATGCCTGCAACCAAGGATTGAACCGGCAGGCGTCGGTGCAATCGCCGGTGGAAAAAGGCGACCTGGCGGAACTGCTGCGCCGCCGGATGTTTGAAAAGTTCCCGGAGAATCCGGCGGACCGGCATCCGTATGTGACGGCGTTCTGGGATCGCATGAAGGCCATTGACCCGGCGCAAGCCAAGCTGCCGAACGCGGAAGAAAAACTGCGCGACGCGTATCCGTTCCATCCCGACCTGCTGGCGCGGTTCTTCGGCAAGTGGACTGAACTGCATCAGTTCCAGCGGACACGCGGGGTGCTGCAAACCTTTGCGGCGGCATTGCGCGAGGCGGAAAAGTGGGACACGTCGCCCGTCATCGGGCCTCAAGTTTTTCTCAACGCGCCGGGCAATGACGATTTGAGTCCCGCGCTGCAAAAGCTGGCGGAAGTGGCGAAGGACTCGCAGGCGGAAAAGAATCCGCAATGGCCGTCCAACCTGAAGACGGAACTGCCACGCGTGGTGGATGCGCAGAAGGCGCACGCCGGGACTTTGATGGGGCGGGAGCTGGAAGCAGCGTGCGTGGCGACCTTCATCTATTCGCAACCCATCGGCGAACAGGCGGAAGTCGGCGACTTGCGCTGGCTGGTAGGGGCGACGTGCGAGTTGCCAGCCGTGTTGAACAACGGGCTGATAGGCTGGGCGAAATCGTCCTGGTATCTGGAAGAAACGGACGCCACCGAGCCGACGACGAACGTGCCAAAGTTCTGGCGGCTCGGGCCGAAGCCGAACCTGAACCAAGTGCATTCCACTTACAAAATCAAGGCGCTGAGTTTCGCCAAGGTGAAATTCGACGAACTGGCCAAGAAATGCACGCCGCTGAAAGAGGGCTGCGACCAGGAGGGGGTCAAGTTCCACAACCTGCCGAATACGCCGGCGGATGTGGATGATGACGGCGTGTTTCGGCTGATCGTGCTGGGCGCGGATTACGCGGCCCAGCCGAACACGAAGCCGCACGCCGGCGCGGAAGCCTTTCTGCGCACGCATTCGTCCCTCACGGACAACCGCATTTGTCAAAACGTGGTGCTGGTGGTGACACCCAGCGTAGGCGGCTTGCAGCAGGCGGAGCAGCAGATTGCCGACTGGCTGGCGTGGCAGGAAATCAAGGGCGGGAAAGACTACAAGGATTTCGAGTCGCACGTGAAGGAAGCGGTGAACAAGCGCGAGCGCGAATCCAAGCAGGCGGCGGAGACGGCGGTGAAGAATGCCTTCGAGCTGGTGCTGCATGTGGACAAGGCGGGCGCGCTACAAGTGAAGAAGTTCACGATGGGAGCGCAGGCGTTGTTCCCGACGCTCTTGCAGGAAAAAGAGCTGCGGCTGTTCAAAGAAAAAATTGATGCCTCGTCCATCATGGCCGGCGGTCCATACCCAGTCTGGCCGGCGACGGACAGCAGCGTGCCAGTGAGCGCTCTTTACCAGAAATTCGCCCGACAACCGAACCTGCCGAAGCTGCTGAATCCGCAGACGGTGACGAACACGATTGCGGACGCGGTGCAACGCGGCGTGCTGGCACTGCGCCATGTGCGCCCGGACGGATCGGAACAATGGTTCTGGCGTTCCAAGATTGACGTCACGGAGTGGGACAAGAAGGGCGAAGCGTGGCTGCCGAACAAGGCGGTGCTGAGCAACCTGAGTCCACGGGCGGTATTGCCGGAAGCACTGCCGGGCCTGTGGCCCGCCGAACCGGCGGGGGTGGAACTGACGACGCTGTGCTCGTGGTTTGACGGGACGCACGCCTTTCAAGAGGTGACGCAACCCGGGTATCCGCCGGAATCCCGCGCCATCCCCAAGGTAGCGGTGGCGGAGATCCACAAGGCAGTAGCACAGGCGGTGAAGGCGGGCGACTTGTGGCTGGTGTTCGGGAACGACAGCGTGTGGCAGGACGAACCGACAACGCTGCAACTGGACGCGACGGCGAAGATTTACCGGCAGCCGGTGACACTCAGTTCGTTCGAGCTTTTACCGAACGCACTGCTCAAGGACGCCTGGAGCAAGGACGCCGAGCCGAGAACCACGGTGGAGAAACTTTACACCGAATTGAAGAAGGTGAAGGGGAATCCGTGGCCGCCCAAGTTGTTTATCAGCACCCTGAGCGATGCGATTGGCCGGGGGCTGGTGGCGCGGGTCAGCGGAAGCGGCCCGCTTGTGTCGCTGTCGGCGGATGCCAACGTGGAACTGGCGGTCAAATCATCCGCGCCGCCGCAACCACCGACGCCGGAACCGGGGCCTGGGCCTGGCCGGAAGCTGTCGCCGCGCATGACGTTGACCGTGGCGGAGTTTCAGGACCTGGCGGAGCACGTGTCAAAATTGACCACGACGTTAGCCGGGTGCGATGTGCAACTGGAAGTAGCGGTGTCGTACAAGCCTAAACCGGGCGCGAACGTGGAAGAGGGAAACAAAGTGTTAGGGGAAGTGAAGGACGGCTGGAAGCTATAGAGAAAATGCACAACGAGATCGCGAGGATTGGGAAGCTCCTGAAGCGGTTTGAGCGGGAGTCTTACGACTATAGACTTTTCATTTGAGAAGCCCAACAACATGTCGTTTACCCCTGAAATAGGAACCGCTGGTGGCCAACAGTATCCGGTCCTACGGTCCATTCAGACCTTTCTGCGGCAGATGGGAGAAGGTGGGGCGCGGTCGGCACCTGCTGTCCTGAAGGAACTGCTCCAGAATGCGGATGATGCCGGGGCAACCGAAATGTCCATCATGCTGGACGAGCGGGAGCCTCGGGCTGGGCTTTCTGCGAAGTACGATCCGCTTATGGGGCCGGCGTTTTTGGTGCGAAACAATGCTCCGTTTCGCGTGGCGAGTGAGGTGGGAGAAGAGCACGATGACTTTGAGGCGATTCGAGATGTGGCGGGCGGGCACAAGCGGGCGCAGGCGACGGCCGCCGGGCGCTTCGGCATTGGGTTCAACAGTGTTTATTTTCTCACGGACACGCCGATGCTACTTTCTCGGCGGGAGATCCATGTATTTGATCTGCTGCATGAGATATTCACCGCAAATGGCTGGCGGTTCTCGATCGACGATTTCAAGCGAGATTCAGGATTCCGCGAAGGGGCGGTGAAGGAAGTGATTGACTGGTGTTTTCCGGCGGCAGGGCTGTTAACGCACTCCATCGGCACGATCGCGAATGATCCGCAGGAGGACTACCAACAAACCGTATTTCGACTTCCGCTGCGGCGGACCCCCGAGGGAGCGAAGGCTCTATACGACGACCGGTTTCCCGAGGCGCGAGATCGTCAGGAGTTGCTTTCCGAAATGGCGGAAACGGCGGCGCATTGCATACATTTTCTAAAGAACATCTGCCGTATCTCCTTCTCGATATTGCGGGGGCGGGAGGCAGAACCGCTAGTCACGGTGGAGGCTACGCCGAGTCCGAACAAGTTCAAGGCGTTCCTCGCCCGAGTGAACCAGTTGGCTGAGCGGGACCAGGTTTCAGAAAAGGAGGACTGCGCATTCGACCGGACGATCACACGTCGTGATTTCAGCAAGGATGGTCAGGAGTCAGGCTGCAGGGCGTGGAGATTTCATGTTCGGCACGTGGCCCGTTTCGACGACGAGAACCTGACCCGGTTGAGGGAAAGACTTCGTCTCAACGAGGAGAAAGCGACGCCGTGGGCGGCGATCGCCGTTCCACTGGACGTTGAGGCGTGCAGACTGGCGGGGGGCGAGGTGGCGAAATGGCGGGTCTTCCTGCCGCTGTTGGATGATGGTCCCTGCGGCTGCATTCTGAACGGGGCCTTTTTTGTCGGGCCTTCACGCCAACGCGTTGAATACCGGTTGGATAAATCGGAGGCCCAGAAGCGAAAAACGGAATGGAATCAGCGGCTGGTTGAACGGGCCCTCACTCCGTTGCTGCATGACATTAGCCTGGAACTGCCGGAGCTGGCTCGGGAGTTGATGGAGGCGCACCCGAAGGATTACCTCAACCTGTTTCCCCTAACGCGGAGCGATGATGAGGAAGCGACTAATCTAACGGAGTTCGCGCGGCGGTGCTTCTCAGCCAGCGCATGGGCGTTGCGGCTCCGTGATATCTGGGATGAGCCGTTCGACTTGCTGGTGGGCGACGGTGGGGCAGAAACGGTTGTAGAGTTGGTCCCGGAGTGGCTGCTTGCGTATGCGGGTCAGTTTCGGGAGCTATCGTCGGAGCGCCGGCGGTTCGTGCGTTATACGCTGGGAGAGGCGTTGTCGGCCCGGGTGGGCCCAAGCCAGGGCATCACGGTGCGTTGGAATGTCTCGGCGGAGGTTGCCCGGAAGGTGCTGCTGCACCCGCAGGCGCCTAAGGCGGAGGACCTAGAGAAGCTCCTAAAGCTCGTGATTGGGGATGGAGGGGGCCACACAGGGTTAGAGGGCGCGTGGGCGTTTCAGAGGCAGGAGGCGGAGGAGTTGCTGCGATTCGAAGGGGGTAAGCTTTACGTTTTGGAGGAACCTGAAGCTGACCCGGTTATCAAACATCTTCGAGGGCTGGGGTTGGGGTTTGAGAACACGGAGTGGGTACGCGCTGATGTCGGACTGACGCGCCTGCTGTCGAAGCTTAGTCCGGGGCTGCAGAACGTCGTAAGGCCGACAGCAGACGCGGGCCTGGAACTGCTGCGCAGGCTTCCCGCCACGAATGAACATGACCAGGTCGCGCATGACTACGAGATCAAGCCGGTTATTGATTTTCTGGTAAAGCAGGCACCGGCGCGCGTGACGAGCGATCTGAGGCTGGGTTTCCTGGTGCGAACCGCCCACGCGCAGGGAGAGCGAAGAGTTTTGGGAACCCTTCTGTTGAATCCGGCCGATCCGACGGCCGAGGACAGCGCTTTTTGGGAGGTCTGGTTCCGGAGGGTATTTGCGCATGTTGATCCGGATTTCGGAAAGGAGCTACAGCGGCTGTTGGCAGCGCACCCGCACAGCCTGGGTGCGTTTCAAGCGTCAAATTGCCGCGTGAGGCTGGGCTGTGCTCGAGACGCCTTCGAGATCCTGCATGCAGTGCGGAGCATGCTGCCGGCGGTGTGCGACAAGTTAGCAAAGGAGATCGGTGATGCCAGCCAGAAGCACCCGGTGCTGACGGAACAGGTGGCTGGCTTGTTGCTCGAGAGTGCTGACGCCGGCTGGGACGCGATGGATGCACCTCAGCGTTACACCCTATTGGCCCTGCCGATCCACCGGTGTTCGGACGGGCGGTTCACGGCTTTGGTGGCGCCAACAGGTGTGGACGCGGATAGCATCGCGCGGGAGTTCAGGCTGCAATCGCAAGACGACGTCGAGGATGCGCCGATCGAGACACCCGCGTGCCGCCTGCTTCAGACTGTCAACTCGACGGCAAAACGCTTCTACCGTCTGCGCCTAGGCGTGAAGGTGCAGGGCCGGGTAGAGGTGCTGAAGGATGTTTTGCGGCAAATCGGCGAGCCGGGTCGTGAGAACGAGAAAATGCTCCGGTACCTCGAACGGTATTACGAAGCGGCTTTGGGCGGGCTGGATCGCTCGGCGGATGCAAGCGGACAGATGGACGCCCGCGAGCTACGGGAACTGATGACTTCCGCACGAACAGTGCCCTGCGTGGATACGGCGTGGTTTAAGGCGAGCGAATGTACGGAGGCGTGGCAAATGGCGGACCATCTGTTAGCGCAGGGGTGGGCGAAGAAGCGCCTGAGTTCGCTGTTGCTTCAGCTTCTTGTGGGTCAGCACGTCGCCAGTATTGATGCTGAGATGCGGGAACTCCTGCCCCGCCTGCACCGCCTGAAGGCGTGGGACACGCGAAAAATCGTCGAGCTATGCATTACGAGCGGAAGCAGCGGGTTGAACCTAGCTGAGCGGGTTAAGCTTTTCTGGGATAACAGGCGGGATTTCCCGGAAACCGGCGCGGCGCGATCCGTGGCGGCGGGGCTGCTTCAAGTACCAGGGCAAGCGGGGGCCGTGATGCTATCGGAATCCGAGTTCTTTGCCGGCGTGGCTGAATTGCCAAGCCGGGTAATGTCGGCGATCGCTTCGAAGGCCGTCGCGTTGCCGGTCCTGGCGGCGCAGGTGGGACTGAAGGTTGAGGATGTGCCGTCGGTGTTGCGGGCATTCCAGGTGCCAGAGTTGACGGGGAAGGACCTGGAGGACCGGCTAACCGAGCGGTTCAATGAGGTCTGGCCGGGCATAGAGGACCGCGAGGAGCGCATGCGTGTTCTTCGCTACATCCATGCGCGGGGATTGTCGGGGCGCCTGGCAGAAGCGGCCGAGGGACTGGACACAGTCCTGGCTGGCAGCCGTAAGCCGGGGTGGAAGATGCCGGCGACGGTGATCTCGCCGACTTGGGCAGGAACGAAACCGCCCCACGTTATGGCGGAAAGCTTGCCAACCTTGGACAAGATCCCTGAGGCAGTGCTTCGAGTTTGGGACCAGTGGTGCGGGGTGAGGACTTTCGGGGACGTCTTTTCGCTGGTCGTTGAAAAGGCCGCGGCGGCGGGAATGGAAAAGCAGAGCGCGGCCAAGGCGGTGTACTCGTGGCTGGAGCGGGCGGTCGGCGCGTCTCCGAATGACGAGGAGCTCAAGGTTTTGAAGGCGCGATCCTGGGTGCTCGCGCAGCGTAGCGGCGAGCTGGATTTCAAGGCGCCGGCAGAGGTCCTGGTGCATGCGGGTGAGAAGGTTCTGGGGGCACGTTTTTGGGTGCGAGCGGCGCTTCAACTGCCCGAATTCTGCCGACATGGGAGCGAGAGCGTGGGCTTCGCGACAACGCTGGCAGCGACCCCCAGGGAGCTGGAGGAAGCAGGCGAGTGTCTGGCCCTACGGGCGGCTGGGGAGCAGACCGCCGCGAGGAGAGTTTATGAGCTGGTGGCCGAGTTGCTCGAACAGTCTGAGGGGCTGCGCGAGCATTGGGAGAGGCTGGCTGAGCGCCGTTCGGTGTATCTGAGCTTCCGTGACCGGGCGCGTGCGCTTACGTCGCTGCAGATTTTCGTCGGTGGTGGCGAATACAAAGAGGATTTGTCGGCAAACCTGCTGTGCTTGAAAGGCACGAGCAGGCTGCCAAAGGGGCTGATTGAGACTTACCGAAGACTCGGCGTGACGGAGAGCCCAACCGTCTCGCAGGTGTTGGCGGCTTTGACTGCAATTAGCCCCGGTGAGCCCGGTGTCGGGGCTTCCTATGCGCGCTTGCTGGGCGCTCTGCAGGCGCTGGCGGAGAGCGGTGAAGTGGAGTTGAATCCGGTCTCCCTGGGAGCGGCACGCGTGCTCACCTGCGCTAGAACGTATGAGCCGATAAAAACCTGCTATTGGGATGAGGGGTTGGGGAGCAAGGGACGGGTCGTTGCGGAGCATGCGGGTCTAATTATCGACGCCACGGACAAGCCGACGCGGTCGCTGGTGGAGTGGCTGGCTGAGCGTTACCCAGGGGTGTTTTCCAATTTGCGCTCGGTGGCGAAAGTGGAATCCGCTGATTCTGCCTTGCCGGTGCCGGTTGGGTCTACAGTCGAGGATTTGCTTTACCCCTGGCGGCAGTGGCTGCGGGATGTGGCCGACCCCGACTCGGCAATTCGTAACGGTCTCATCGAGTTGGGTGCCAGTCCGCCGGAAAATGAGATTGAGGTTATCCCGGTAGAAAAGATTCGACTGCGGTATCGGCTCGCAGGAGGGCAGGTGATCGAGCAGTCGCCTAGCTGGGAGGGGCCGGCAGCACTGGCGTTGCCAAACGGGCAGTTGCTATTCCGCTCCCAGGCTCTGGAGTCCGGATCGGGGAGGGGCGGCGACTTGGTCGGCGAGATGGATGCTGCAATCGCGGGTGAGGTCGGGAGGCTACTTGGCGGCACTGCAAGCGACGGTAGCAGTGGGGCGGTGGTGGAAAAGATCCTGAAGACCATTGAGCGACCTTCGACGGTGCTCCGGCATCTTCACGACAGTAACCGCGAGCATTTTTTGCATCAGTATTACGATCAGGTAGCCGATCCGAAGTTTGCCAGGCTTTTCGACGAGTACCGGCGAACGGATCCCCGCCGACAGAGAGCCCAAGACCTCAAGAGCGAGATGTTTGAGGTGCTATTTGCAAAGTTCGTGCAGGAGAGAGCGGCGCAGATACGGGGGTATGGCTACGACGAGTTTTCAGTATTCGCCGAGCTGATGCAGAATGCGGAGGACGCGTACTCGCAGGGGGAACAGCTCGGGATGGGAACGCGCGACCCGTTTGAGGTGGTGTACCGCTACTTGGAGGATGGAAGGGGAGGTCGTGTGCTGGAAGTGGATCATCGGGGGCGCCCGTTCAACCACGGGTCGAGGCACGATCCGAATTTTGGAAGGGATGTGGAGGGGGTGCTGCGATCGGCAGGCAGTTTCAAGCAGCATGTCGGTGAGGGTGCAGCAGCACAGGCTGGCACCAGTGCGATTGGGCGGTTCGGACTCGGCTTCAAGAGTGTTTACCTGCTGACGGATTGCCCGGAGATTCATTCCGGCGCGTGGCATTTTGCGATCAAGGCCGGGTGCTTGCCTGAGGAGCTGCCTCGGTTAGCCGACTTGCCAAATGACAAGACTCGGCTGCGCCTGCCGCTACGCAGCGACGTCAAAGTTTTGGACAGGGCGGAAAAGCTGCTCGATTTGGTTCCTTTCCTGCGAATGGTGACGGATGTGCAGTTTCAGCCCCTGGGGGCGGGCCCGGCCACGATCCAAGTTGAGGCAAATGTGATTTTAAAAGCTGAGAGCGTCACCGTTGAGGAAGTCACGATTGCGTTAAAGGGCATCGCGCGGGAGGGACTTGTGCGTTTGCTGCGCTGCCGGAGCCGCGGGCATGAGGGACAGCTAGCGCTCGTTCTGAACGATGCCGGCATTCCGGTGCGGTGGCACGAGGCGTTCGAGCACGATGTTTACGTGGCTCTTCCTTTAAAGGCAAAGTTGTCCTGTGGTGTGGCTGTGTCACATCGCTTTGAGGTTCAATCGGGCAGAACTCACTTAGTGGACCCCGCGAAGAACGCGCAGAGGATGGATGAGGTAGCTGGCCTGCTTGAGGGGCTGGTCGGGGGGGTGCTTTCCCGAGACCGGACGGTGTCCCCTTCTGAACTGTTGCGCCGGTTCTGGGCTTTGTGGAGATGGAACGAGTCTGATTCAGAATGCGAGTATCTTGCCGGCGCCCTCGCCAGGACTCTGGCACGTATGGCCGAGCGTAAGCGGGTCGTGCCGACGTTAGACCCGGATAAACCGGCTAAGCTGGGCGACACATTGTGCGTGTACTTTAACCAGATTCCAGATGCGTTTCGTGATGCGCTGCTGGATGCTGGCGTACGGATCGGCATACGGGAAAAACCGGCTCAGGCGATCGGATGTAGCGAAGTGGTGGAGGCCGGATTTGCCGCGGCTTACGCACGGACTTGCGCATATGCAGGGGTGCCGCAGTCTCCTTCGCTCTGTGGAATTGGTTGGGCTGAGGTGTCCAAGGCTTTCCGAGATTCTCCGTGGTTTGCAGACAAGCCTGAGTTGCTGAATTGCCTGGCGTCGGCGCTTAATCAGGAGCAGCGGATGCAAGCGGCAAAATGGGTCGCGGTTTGCGAAGTTGGCACGAGTAGGCGTGAGAAGGGGGAGCGGCGAGTACCGGCCAACCTTCTCGAATCAGAATTCCCGGGAGTGGAGCTCTTACCCAGGCGGTTGATTGAATATATCAGTGAGAGGTATGACGTCGGCGCGATTGAGCTGCTGAAGCTTGCGGGGCTCAGGAGTCAACCTTGCTCCAGTGAGGTGCGCACCTGGATGGGAGCGGGTGACCTTACGCAAGCCGAGGCTGTGGGGATACTTAAATATCTTGGGGAGGGTCGGCGGTTCTCAAAGTGGTACAACGATCTTGAGGAATTCGTAAGGGGGGCATGGATTCCCGCAGAAGGGGGCCCCATCACGGTACGGGAGGCGGTGAGGCGAGGGCTGATTCCTGATGAGGTGTTGGCCGATTACCTATTCAAGGTCTGGCTGGGGTTACTCAGCAGCGATGACAAGGAGCCTGAGGAGGAAGAGACGGAGGAGCCCGAGCCGATTGACCCGGATGAAGCACTGGGCAAGCTGTTCAAGTGGTGGCAGGCGAACGGGAAGTGGTGGACATCAGCCTACGAGTCACGTTTGTACGGGGATGGCCGGAGGCCACGGCTGGAGCCCTACGATGAACGGAAGTCTGACGACCGGCGCGGTTGGCTCGTTTTATTTGTAATTGGATGCTTGCATAAGGTCGGGCGGACGCGGGCGGAGCAACATCGTGGGTTTATTGAGCGGTGCGAGCGAAATGGCTGGCTGGACGTTTTCGCCGATGGCGACCGGGACGCTCAACGGTGGATGAGCGTGCTAGATGATTACCTGGACGACCCGACCGAAGACGAGCGTTACCGGCAGTGGATGAGGCAATTCGTGGATATCTATCAAATATCGCGATGGTTGACCGACTACGTGGAGAGCTTTCGGAATATCGACCGGCTGGGACGGCAGTTTGGCCTCGACGAAATCCTCGCGCCGCGGACGAATGCGGATTTTTCAGGTGGGGGGCCGGATGCACCCTCGCTGAGGCGGACGCTGGGTATTGGGGCCTGCTTTGTGGTACGGGAACTCATGCGGTTTGGCGTGCTGGCGGACGCGCGAGCGCACAAGTATTGCTACCTGCCAACGAGGCGGGTTCGGGCGCTGCTGGGTCTTATGGGGTGCCAGTCTCTCGAGGGCGAGGAGCGTGCAGTACAATCGGCGATTATACACTCGTTCCTGGTCAAGCACCTGGGGGCCGAGAAGAGCACATTTTTAAGATCGTTTGATCTGCCGCTGCAGGCTTTGGCTGAGGACAAGCAACTGCAACTTGTTTTGTTGGGACAGGAGGTGCCGTGTGAGGAGGAAGACCTAATATTCCGGACCCATCCATCGGGACATGTCTACCCGATCAGGGTGTGAATGAGCATGAATGATTCGCAACAACTTGAGGCAGGAAGGCGCGTTCGCAGCGAGCGGTTTGGCCTGGGTAGTGTCGAATTCGACAAGGGCACCACGGTTATTGTCCGGTTCGATCACGGGATTGAAGAGTGCGAGCGGCAGAGCCTGAGGGTGATACGGTCGGTAGCGGAAGGGCTTGTAGCCGAGGACTGGGATGGGGCGATGCCAGTCGTGGCCAAGGCGCTTGGGTCAGCCATCGTGTCGGTGAATGACACCTGGGGCGTGTTTTCCCGCTCGCGGATAGCCTTGCTGCCGCATCAGCTTTGGGTGTGCCGCCGGGTGCTGTCGGGCTGGCCAGCGCGGTGGCTGGTAGCGGATGACGTGGGCCTAGGCAAGACGATCGAGGCTGGTCTGATTTTGTGGCCGCTCCTCTCCAAAGGGCTGGTTCGGCGACTGCTGATTGTGTGTCCCGCGTCCCTGGTGGAGCAATGGCAGTTTCGACTGCGCACCATGTTCGATATTCGGCTCGCGCGGTACGTTACCGAAGCGGATTCGGAGCGCAGCGATTTCTGGAGTACGCACAACCAGGTGGTGGCCTCACTGGAAACCTTGCGGCTGGATCGTGGTGGAAGGCATGAACGGCTTTTCGAGGCCCCCGCGTGGGATTTGTTTGTCGTGGATGAGGCGCACCACGTGAACGCGGACGAGGACGCGGGACCAACGCTGGGTTACAAGCTGGCTCAGCGGCTAACGGACGAGAAGAAGGCAGCGTCGATGATCTTTTTCACCGGCACGCCACATCGCGGGAAGAATTTTGGCTTTCTGGCCCTACTACAGCTTCTCCGGCCTGATCTGTTCAATCCGCGTGAGCCCTTGAGCGGGCAGTTACCGCGCCTGCGCGAGGTGGTGATTCGCAACAACAAGAATAGCGTGACAGATTTGCAGGGGAAGAGACTATTTCAACCCCCAGCCGTGAGTTCCGAGACCTACTCCTTTTCGCCTGAGGAGACGAGGTTCTACGGCATGCTGACGGAATTCATTCTGACGGGAAAGGCGTATGCGTCCACGCTTGGGGCGTCGGATCAGCGGCTGGTGATGTTGGTTTTAATCGCGATGCAGAAGCTGGCGTCCAGCTCTGTTGCTGCGATCCGCCGAGCGTTGCGCGGCAGGCTGGAGCGCATGCTGGCGCAGCGACAAAAACTGGAGGAGGCACAGCGACAGCTACAGGAGCGTATCGAGGATCTGGGGGCGCAGTATGGGAAGCTGGAAGGCGTGGGAAATGATGATGAGCTTAGCCGCCTGGAGGAGCAGATTGCGGAGCTGGCGGCGGGGGTAACGCTGATGGAGGATGAGGAGCCGCGCCTGCGCGAGCTTTTGGCGGCGGGGGAACGGGTCCAGCGGGAAACGAAAGTGGAAAAGATTCTGTCGTTGGTGGACAGCCGCTTTGCAGGCCGATCGGTCCTTTTCTTCACGGAATACAAGGCGACGCAATCCCTGCTGATGTCGGAGTTGATTCGGCGATTTGGAGCCGATTGCGTAGCGTTCATAAACGGTGACAGCCGGGCAGACGAAGTTGTCGGTCGAGAAGGGGAGGTGCGGACCGTGCGCCAAACCAGGGAAGACGCGGCGGAGAAGTTTAATGATGGCCGTGTTCGATTTCTTATTTCGACCGAGGCCGGTGGTGAGGGGATTGACTTGCAAGAAAGCTGCCACTCACTGATCCACGTAGACCTGCCGTGGAATCCGATGCGTCTTCATCAGCGAGTGGGACGGTTGAACCGGTATGGGCAGAAGGAACGGGTGGAGGTGATTACGCTGCGCAACCCCGAGACAGTCGAGGCGAGGATCTGGGACAAACTGAATCGGAAGATCGAGAATATCATGCTGGCGTTTGGACACGTGATGGAGGAGCCCGAGGATTTATTGCAGATGGTGCTGGGAATGACATCGCCCGCGTTGTTTCGAGAGCTATTTGGCGATGCGGCGCAGGTGTCGGCGGAATCACTGGGGACATGGTTTGATCAGAAGACGGCGACTTTCGGGGGGCGAGACGTGATCGAGACGGTCAAGGAGATTGTCGGCAACTGTGATCGGTTCGACTATCAGACGGTGGGCAAGGAGGTGCCGCCGGTTGACCTCCCTGACCTGCGTCCATTTGTCGAGGCGATGTTGGTGCTAAACCGGCGACGGCCGAGGCGAGCGGACGATGGATCGTTGGGATTTAAGACTCCGGAGGCGTGGATGGGGGAAGTGGGCATTCGCGCGATGTACGAAGGCTTGGTGTTCGACCGGAGCGTCCGAGGGAAGGATGCGGTGCAGCGCGTGGTTGGGGTCGGCCATAAGATTGTCGAACAGGCCCTGCAGCAGGCGCTGGGCGATTCAGTGTGTGTGGCGGGCGTGAGCAGCACAGTGTTGTCCGGGCCGTTGGTGGTCGCCCGGGTTATAGACAGGGTTACGGGGAGGGACAGTCCGGTCCGGAGCGTGGTGGTGGCTGCGGAAAAATCCGGCGAAACTGGCGAATGGCTGGTTCTCAGAGACTGGCAGGCGGTGCGCCGGCTGAACGAGCTTGCACGGAATGTAGGGGTTCTGCGGCGATCCTGCGCGCCGCCCAAGGACCGAGTGCCGGTGAGTGGCGCCCTGGATGCCGCGATACGAACCATTGAGGGCGAAGTTCCGGGCCTGAAGACTGGATTTCGGGTACCGGCCGTTGAAGCCGTGGCGGTGCTTTGGCCTGGCGCGGAGGTAGAGGGGCCGAGGGATGAGCAAACTCCGGGCGGTGTGGACGGCATGAACGATCTACTGGAATGACGCGCTGCCAGAGAGCCAATCGAATGGGGAGCCTCATTGGGAGAGGGCAAGGGTGACATTCGAGGCCTTTTGGTCGAAGCCACCGGAGTTTGGCCGTGGTCGCGAACAGGACCCTTTAGGGCTTTCGAGCATACATGAAGCGGCAGCGGATGTTCTGTTGCCTCTGCTCTCGGGGCGGACGCGAAATGCGGAGGACTACTTGTGGGTGCTGGTCGGTCTACGCTGGGCCAGCGAAGAGGCAGCCACTGATAGGGAGATATGGTCGAATTTCGAGGCGTTCGAGAAGGCGCTCAAGCTCAACTGGTTCCACTGCGGACGCTGCAGTGGTTTTTCCGGGGTAGGTGCCATCAGGGAACACTACAATACCGGTAACACCGATTTGAATTTCAAGCTGATTTCCAATCAACGGTCATTGGGGTTGCTCGGGGCCTACCTGCGCTCGCTGCGAGACGCGGGGTTGGTGAAGCGCGAGTCGCTGAAGTTGGAGGACAATAGTGCCCATGCTTTGATTGACAGCGTTCCGTTTTGGTGGAACGGGGGAATCAGCGGGTACGGATGGCTCAAACGCACGTTCACGCGAGCAGAGGCGGGGTTCAACCGGAACGTTTTAAGGGAACTGGGAGGACGCCTTTTTAATCGTGCCGAGATGCATGATGTGGCGGCAAGAATCAGGGCGCTGGGACCGTTGCCCGCGTGGAGGAAAGCGGCTCCGCGCCTCGGGGCATCGAACCAAAAGCAGATTCTCGCGAGGGTCGGCAATGATTTGGCGATGTTTTGCCGGCGAGCGACGAGTGCCTTCTGGGAGCTGCTCGGGTCGAGGGGAGGGTCCGTGCCGGATGTCCGGCCAGGTCGCCTTCGCCAGCGCGCATGGCGAGAAGTTGCGTTTCGCTCGGCGACGATGCAGGCGTTTCGCGAGCCATTCGACAGGTTTCTCTCGGAAATCGGACGGCGTCCCAAGCGCGCGTTGATCCAGCTCCACAGCGAAATTTGGGAGCGGCGTGGGCATCTCGTCCCGTGGGTTCGACTTAGCAACGGGAGGGTCCAGGTTCGTCCCGACATCGAGATGAAACTGCCTCCGCCCGAAAGTGATTGGGACCTGAGGTGGGGCGTCGCCCACAGGCTGATCAACAAAACGGGGTGGAGGCCGAAATGACGATGCAACTCCGTTCGCCAGGCGCTCTGCTTGATGAGGTGGCCACAGCGGTACGGCAATACGGCCGGCCGCTCTACGCGCTATTCACGACCTATACGTTCGACGCAAATCTGTTTGCGTCTCAGTTCCTTCCATTATTGTGCGGTGAGTTCGCAGAAGATGATCGGCGCGTGGGGGTGCTGGTCGTGTGCGATGCGAGATCCTACCAGGGACACCGGCTTGGTCCCTGGGTGACCAAGTGGCCTGGAACAGAGTTATTTCATCCCAAGTTGGCGTTGCTCGTGTTCCGAGAGGCCACCCTGCTTTTCGCCGGGAGCGGGAATCTCACCAATGCGGGCCAGTACTGCCAAATTGAAGTTGTGGGCAAGGAGTCATGGAACCGAGCCGGTTTACCTGAGGGGATTGTACCGCTGGTCTCTCGGCTGGACGGAACTTTTTCCAGAGCTTTACTCAGGCTTGACCGCCTTCGATCACGCTCATTCGTTTGCAGCCTCGGGACCAACTTCGCAAAGCGGCTGAAGCGCGGGCGCGTTGATGAACTTCTGGTTGTCTCACCGTTCTTTGACGCACGGGAGTCCGGAGAACCCGATGATCTTGGTTTTGTGGCGGACCTGGTAAGAGAGCGGACCCCGACGTCCGTCAGACTCGTGCTTCCCGTCGAGGGAGCGACATCCAAGAACCGTGCACCCAGGGTGCAGGTGGATCTGAGGGTTTTGCGCGCCATTGGTAAACCGCTGCGTCTCTACGGAGTCGATCCTGATGACGGCGGGCGCAGGTTGCATGCAAAACTCATCGCGCTCTACCGCAAAGACCGGGTTCGTGTCTTTTTCGGTTCCGCGAATGCGACGAGGGCTGGGATGACTCGTAAGAATGTCGAAGCGGGATGGTTTGTGGACAGCACCCGGTCGGAGGTCGGGCGGTGGATCAGCGGCCAGGGGCTGTTTGAGCGCCCGTTGGACCCCAACTCTGTTCGGTTTGAGAGGCCGTCCAGTAAGCAGCCGATGACGTTGCGCAGTCCGCTTCAGTGTGCGCGTCTCGATCAGGTCGAGGACACGCTGACTCTCGTGTGGCGTTTTCAAGCGGACGCTGCGAGGACCGAGGTAAGGTATGAGGCTCAGACTCTTCGCGCAAAGGAGAACATGGTTACCGGATTTCGCCTCGGCAATGATTGGTTTTTGAGAACGCGAGCCGTCGGTGAGCGCCTGTTCTCGTTTGCTCCGATCGAAATTGCGCGGGAGTTGCCAGGAGCCCGGCGCGGGGATGGCAGTTCGGACACGAACGGTGATAGCTTGCTGGAGCGTTTGGTTGCAGCGCCCGAGCTCGACACTCCGCTGCTCGCAGGACGCCGAGGACGGACCCAGGAAGAGGCTGGCCGAGCAGCGACGACGGAACAGCCGCTGTACGAGCGCGTTCGGAAACTGGCAGGGGCGATGGCGAGCGCGCGGCGGCAGCTCGAGGAGGAACCGCCGCAACGCCTCGCGACTGTCGCTTTGCTGATCCGAATCGCTCGGGCGCACGACCCTTGCTGTGTTGGGCTCCCAGCGCGCGAAGCACTGTGGCGATATTGGGTACGTGTCGAAGTGGCACGAGTCGTTGCCAGCGCCCCCCGGCCTAGAACAAGCGAAATCGTGGAGGCGCGGAAGAGATTGAAGCGATTGCTCGTGACGCGCAGGTTGCCACAGCATATCCGTGATACCGCGCTTCGGGTATGCCGTGAGGTGGCGCCGTGAAGGGGCCATTCGATCTGCGGGGACGGTTCACACTCGGCGATCGGAAAGCCGCGGGCCAGCGTATCTTCGACAGCCAGTATCTCGCCGCTTCGGCAGTGCTGCGCCGCCTGTACGGACTAAACGAGCCTGGCGTAATCCTAGCCGACGAGGTAGGTCTCGGGAAAACGTATGTGGCGTTTGGGGTGGCCGCGTGGCTCCTTGCGGAACAGCCGAAAGCGCGCGTGCTGGTGCTGACGAACAATCAGTTCATGATGGGTGTCTGGCTACGCCGCTGGAAAGAAACGACATTCCGTACCGGGCTGGAGCGTCCTGAGGCGTGTCACGCCTGGTATTTTGAGCAATACCGCAAACTGGCGGAGGATAAGTCGAAGCGACTTGTTATCGGTTCATATGAGACCTTGAAGAAATTCGGACTTGATGACTGGGCTCGGGTGCGAGCTTCGATTGGGCAGTGGTTGTTCAAGGCGGGCCACCGACCAGGGACGAGGTTTACGAGCGCGCTCAGGCGAGCGCTGATGCGCCAGCTCGCTATTGATTTGAGGATTCGAACGGAGAAGCTGGGTCGGCGAATTCCTGGTGGGGAAGCGAAGCGGTTCTGGAAAGAGCACTTTGATTTGGAGAACCGCTGCTGGAAGGACTCGGACGAGGCCACGCGTTCGCTCAAGGACCTCGAATTACACTGGGGTACGACGGGCGGCTACGGTGGAAGGTCGGTTCCCTTCGATCTGGTCATCGTCGATGAAGCTCACCGTCTGGATGCGCAGGGACGGCAAACCGCGATGAAATTGTTGCTGCACAATCGTACGCGGAAGATCCTGTATGTGACCGCCACGCCCTTTGCCCTTGAGTGCCGACAGCTTGAGCACCTCCTGATGATGTTTTCGCTCGCTAAAGGATGCGATCAAGCGAAGCTTGAGCAAAGCGTCAAGCAGCTTGATCTTCGGGGTTTTGAGCGCGCCGTCGATGCCGGAGAAGACTATGAACGGCTTCGGGACCTCGAGCGGCGGCTGCGCCGTTGGATAGTGAGAAGGAGCTGGGCGGAGGAAAGCGCGACGCTGCGGCGCAAGTCGGAGATCTGGGAGATTCCCGCTGATATGAGCACGGGTTATGCGGCGTCGCTGTCGCTAGAGCGAGCAATCGCAGCACTTCTACAGCTTGGTCATCGGACACACATAGCGAGCCGGCGCGCGGGGCTCTGTTCTTCGTGGCGCGCCGCTCGCCGGTCATTCAAGGAAAGCCCGCTCGGAGAGGAGGCCGGGGAGGCGGCCGTGTGGAGCAGGCTAGCCAGTCGCCTGATCAAGGATTGCGGGCATGACTCACCGAAGGTACTCGAGGCGGTTAAACGGATTGCCGACCTGGTCGGGAAGGGAAGAAAGGTTTTGGTGTTCTCCGAACGAGCGGAGACTCTGACGCTGGTGAGGGAGTTACTCCACGAGCGGCTAGCAACACGGGAAAAGCTCGCGCGCCGAACAGCCGATCGGCTAGTCGCACGCTTCCATCGCGGGAAACGGTTACATCGGAAGGGTGTTCAGTTGCGCTCGGCAGCCGAAGAGCATGCAATTTTGCGAATGATTGCGGGAGCAGTGCCGGAGGGCGCAAGTTGGGACTATATAGAGAATCGCGCGAGGCGGTGGTGGGCCGGCGCGATCGAAGACTTGCGCAATGGCCTGGGCGACGCGTTTCGCGGACGCAGGCCGATCCGAGCTGTGGAGATTTTTGATGGTGAGCGAGGCGACGATTCGACAATCGCCCGATTCAATATGCCGGGTACGCCGTGGGTGCTTCTGTGCAGCAAGAAGGCTCAAGAATCCATCGACCTGCATCACGCGTGCAATGTCGTGGTTCTGCTCGATCCAGTTTGGAATCCTGCTCATCGTGAACAGCGAATCGGGCGAGTTCACCGAGTGGGGTCGCCATTCCGAAGTGTGCACGTTATCGACGTGTACACGGCTGAGACCTACGACCAGGTCATCTTCGAGAAGGCGCAGAAGCGCGCAAACATGATGGCCATTCTGTTAGGGGCGGGGCGGTGGCTTAGCGCGGAGCGGGAGATCTCCGACCCAAGCCGCTATCGCATCAATCTCTCCCCCCGGTCCAAGCTTGAGCGTGAGTTGGCTGGGGACGACCACAAGTATCGAGCGCCGACTTGATCGAGTACCGTTAGCTCTCCATTTCGATGTTTCCCTCTTCGGTGATCCGCAGGGTTGCGAACTCGACGTTGCCTTTCGTGAGGGTTTCCTGGATGGAGGTTTGTATGCGCTCCTGCTTGAGATTGGCAAGTTGCTCACTCATGAGCAGAACCTGGCGTAGAGCGTTATTAGTCATTCCATCGAGAACGACGTATTCGACGGGGTCGAAAATGACCTTCACGTCCTGTGGCTCGAGCACGCTAACATTGTCACCCGTGAGTTCCCGACAGCTCGTCCGTGGACCGCCACCCGTCTTCAACTTCTGTCCGTAGGCGACCCCGCAGCCTGGCTCGCTATAACGAGGGTCGTCCACCACTTCATCCAGCATCCCAAGCCATGGGTTTACCCCCGTGAACTATCGCTTGGCCTGCATACAAAATTCCTGGAACAAAACCATAGGCCCATCATCGAGATTCTGGCGCAGCTAGCGCCGGAAACGCTCAACGAGCCCTACACTAACTGGCAGGATCGTCTCGGCCTTCGCTCCTCATCCGAGCTGGTTGAGGGTCGGTTCCTTGACCCTGCGCTCGCCCCGCACTTACCCCAACACATGCTCGCCCCCGTGAAGGAGTGGAATCGGTGTGCGTTTACGACTCCGACATGGGTTCTGATCACCGAGAATAGAACCAGCCTGTTGACGCTGCCGGACCTGCCAGGATGCCTCGCTCTGCTCGGCAAAGGCTACGCCGTCACCCGGCTCGCCCGGATCGACAAGCTGCACGCAACGCAGACCTGCTACTGGGGGGACATCGATCAGCACGGCTTCGAGATTCTCGCCTCCATCCGCAGTCACCTGCCGAAGGTGCTTAGTTGCCTCATGAACGATGAGACGCTGGCTCGATGTCGCGACCAAGTCGCCATTGAAAACGTCGAGGCGACGCTCCCACCCGAATTCGTCGCAGCACACCTAACTCCGACAGAGAAAGCACTTTGGGAACAATGCGCTTACGGCCACTCGCGACTCGAACAGGGGAGGATCCCTCGAGAGGTGATAATTCCCGCACTGAACGCTCTACCCGGGTGACCCGAAGCAAATCGTCAGGTTCGTCCGAATGATGAAAAAAGCAGCCCGGTTTAGGGTCTGGCATGTCCCTTCCAACGCAGAATTAACCTCAAGACGCCAGACAGGGCTTTATAATAGTGAATACCGTTCTGAGCGGAAATAGATCAAACACTGAATTATGAAGACGCAACTACTGGTAAGCCTCGCGGCAGCGGCCTGTCTGGTCGGATGCAGTACCACCCATCTGCAGGATGAGGACGAACGCGCGGTATTCGACCGCACCCAGGATGTCGGCAACAAACTCGCCGTCGAGATGAGCCACAAGAATCCCAAGGCGGTCGTGGTCGTCACGAGCTTCCAGACGGCGAATGACCTGAACCAAACGGATGGATTCGGACGGATCGCCGCCGAACAGGTTGCCGGATGTCTGGCCAAAAGAGGATTTCACGTGGTTGATGTGCGCATGCGGACGCCCGGGGATCCGCCCGCTCGGAACTCCAAAAGACCAGACGAATTTACTCTGTCGCGCGATGCCAAGAAAATCGCCCAGGAAGCCAAGGCTGATTACGTGGTGACCGGGGTCTACGCCCATGGAAAGTTCAACAGCATCATTGCGCTCAAAGCGCTCGACACGAACGGCGTGGTCCAGGCTTCTTACAATTACACGGTGCCGGCAACCGTCAGCTTTGATTGGGACCGGAGCACCTTGCTGAAAGCCGAACAGGCAAGATAAAGACCCAGTTGTTGTTCGTTCGCCAGGTGGGGAACAAGCTCACGGCGCCGTCCGGCATGGGCGGCTTCGGCCGTTAACCGTTCGGCCAGGAAGAGGAAGGCCGAAGGAAAGCCTACGGCCAAAATTCATAGCCGCCACGAATGAAGAACCCCAACGCCATCAGGCCTAAGGCGCAGGAGCTCAACGAAACCATCCGCCGGCCCGAGGACATTGTGAAGCTCAAGGTCGGGAAGGTCATGGCCGAGCCGAAATTCGACGGATCATTCGCCTACATCACGCGGGATCGAGTCACCGGACAGACGGTGATCTGCACCAAGGATGGAAACCAACTCCAGCTTGAGCCCTCAGTTCAGAATTTCATCTGCAACCATTTTGCGCCCTTGACGGAGCACTTCCTCTTCGAAGCCGAGATCGAGCCGTCCCCTTGGACGGAAACCAACAAGGTC
>CAIQQM010000183.1 GCA_903873945.1 uncultured Verrucomicrobiota bacterium | reverse complement strand
GAAATACCGTGTCCAACGCGCTTGCGGTTTTTCTTGGGACTGTTAGGTGTAAGATCGTTCAGTTTCATCTTGATGCCTACTCTTCAATGCGAATCATATGAATAACTTTGGCAAGCATTCCACGTAAAACAGGGGTGTCTTCGCGTTCCACGGTCTCGTGTAAACGGTGAAAGCCCAGGGCGCGGACGGTTGCCTTTTGCGGCTCCGGGTAGCCGATCGGGCTGCGCACCAGAGTCAGCTTAATGGTTTTTCCTTCGGCCTTTTTAGCCATGTTTCTTTCTCCTTTCCCAGTACGGCAGTAAATCATCAACCGACTTACCGCGCCGGGCGGCCTCTTCCTGGGGCGACTTAAGTGCTTCAAGCGCATGCAGAGTGGCCTGGACGGAGTTCAGGACATTCGAGGAACCCAGCGACTTGGTCAGGATATCATGGATACCAACTGCTTCGAGCACAGCCCGCACGCCGCCACCGGCAATAACGCCCGTACCGGGGGAAGCCGGCTTGAGCAGAACGATGGAGCCACCCACCTTGGCGGTGGTTTGATGCGGGATGGTTGTCTTGGAAAGATGGATCGAATGCAAATCCTTGCGAGCACGGTCAGTGGCTTTACGCATTGCATCCGGTACGGCATTGGCTTTGCCAATACCCATGCCAACCTTGCCGTGATTATCGCCCATGATCAACGTCACACGGAATTGGAAACGGCGACCACCTTTTACAACCTTTGCGACGCGGGCGATCTCGATTACGCGCTCATCGAGGGCATCCCCTTGCTGTTCATTTTCCGTTACCTGGTAATTCATCATAGCGTTCTCCAATCAGGCCCTAGAATTCCAGGCCGCCTTCGCGGGCGCCATCGGCCAGGGCTTTGACCCGGCCGCTATATTTGAAACCGCCGCGGTCAAAAACGACCGCCTGCACGCCTTTTTCCTTGGCGCGCTCAGCCAACGTTTTACCGACCATTTTGGCCTGCTCAGATTTCTTCAGGCCTGTCATTTTGCCACGAAGTTCCTGGTCAATGGTGGAGGCCGAAACGATGGTTTGCCCGGCTTTATCGTCAATGATCTGGGCGTAGATTTCCGAGAGGCTGCGGAAGACGCTCAAGCGGGGGCGTTGCTGCGTGCCTTGCACATTAATCCGCACGCGGATGTGCCGTCTGATACGAGCTTCGGAACGATTCTTTTCAGCCATAGATTACTTCGCTGCCTTTCCGGCCTTGCCGGCCTTGCGGCGGATCTTCTCGCCAAGGTAATGCAACCCTTTGCCATGGTAAGGCTCAGGCGGGCGCACGTTTCGGATATTCGCCGAAACCTGGCCGACCAGTTCCTTATCGAAGCCACGTACAAAGACTTTGCGGGTCTTCTGGTCGACATCGAAGGAAATACCTGAGGGTGGTTCCATTTCGACCGGGTGAGAAAAGCCCATGTGCAAGACGAGATTCTTGCCATTCATCTCGGCCCGGTACCCTACGCCTTCGATTTCCAGAACACGTTCAAAACCAGCGCTAACGCCTTGAATCATGTTTGCAAGGACTGCACGAGTGGTTCCGTGCAAAGCACGCTCGGCAGGCTGGTCAGATTTACGGGTTATGACGATTTGTCCATTCTCCATTGCAATCCCAATCAAGGGGGAGAACGTCCGCTTCATTTCACCTTTCGGACCTTTTACACCAACATTTGCGCCACTGATGTCCACCTGAACACCGGTCGGGATGACCACGGGCATACGTCCAACTCGAGACACTTTAACTCTCCTCTCTACCAGACCTTGCAGAGGATCTCGCCGCCCACACCCAACTGGCGGGCACGCTGACCGGTCATGATACCCT
>CAIQQM010000182.1 GCA_903873945.1 uncultured Verrucomicrobiota bacterium | reverse complement strand
CCAGCCTGGCGGCTGGTATATATGGCGCATCGCGAGAATGAGAATGCGCGGGCAATTGAGGGGAGTCGGGCGGAGGGGTTCAATCTAGCGTAGTGAGGCTAGGTACTCTACGATTCGGGCCTGCCGTGCTTCTTTGTCCCCGGCGCAAAGAGGGTCGGGGTCGTAATGGAGGTTGCTGCAACCGTAACAGAAACAAACCCCACCCGGTTCGACGGAGGGGCCACCGACCGCACCGGGAAGCGGAACGACCCGGCGCTTAACAACGGGCTCGGGTGGGGTGTAGTTGTATTTGTGGTTGCAGTAGTCGCATTCGGGATGTGAGCGGTGGCGAAGGATAGCCGGGCGACTGGGGCGTACAGGGTTGAAGGGCAACGGCTCGATGAACGGAAGGCGTCGCGAGGCTAACGGTCCGCCGCAGCTCAGGCGGGCGCGCATCGTGCGGACCATTGCAAAGTCGGGAAAGGAACAAAAATCGAGCGTAAAATGCCTCCGAAATCGAGCCACTCCAAGGGGGCTTTGTCTCGTCCCGAGCCCAAGGCGCGATACCCACCCAAGCCCAGTGTGGACGACGTGCTACCCACAGCCAAACAGGCGCTAGGATTGATGCCCTTTGAGACCATCAAGCTGTCCACACCTGAAAGCCATCGCGTGTATGAGCTCAACGAGCTCCCCCAAGGCCCGGGCGCAGACGAGAACGCCCTCTCGGGGATCATGCCATGGGAGCAGGGCGAGGCGGCTGTCAAGGAGATCCGTGATGCCATGAACGCAACGGGCGCGGCAAATGACGAGGAAGCGCTCGCCACCGCCCTAAAGGCCTTTTCATCAGAAGACACCGCGGATGGAAGCGGGGGCAAGAGCACCGAGCAGCGAGGACCCGGGTGGTACAAGATGCGGCGCTATAAGCTCTCGGCCAGCCAGGTGGCCAGTGTGGTACGCAAGAGCCCCTTCACTAGTCGACGGAAAATGCTGTATGCCAAAGTCTACCCCAAGAGCCACGCCTACACGGGCAACACCTACACGGCATGGGGCACGCTGCACGAGCCGCATGCCGAGGAGGCCTTCCGGGAGTCGTTCCTGACGCCCACTACGGGCATGCACACCATCTCGCACTGTGGCTTCGTGTGCGGCAAGTCAAAGCTGTGGTTCGGGGGTTTCTCGCCGGACGGCATCCTTGAGCGGCGCAGCGCGGACCAGAAAGCGCTTGATGCCATTGCGGAGGAGACCGAGCCCGAGACCGAAGACTCAGTCAGGGAACAAGAAGCTAGGCGTCAGGCGTGCTATACCACGGTGCAGGAACTCGTGGAGTATAAGTGCTCGGCGCATCACCGCGATTCGGATCGCCATCCCTACGCCAAATACTGGAAAAACCTACCCGAGCATTATCTCATCCAGCTTCAGTATTCGATGCATCTCGCGCGACAGCGGCCCGAGTATCGCGACATGGACAGGGCGTGGTTCGTGTGCTGGCAGCCGCGGGCGGTCCACGTCACGCATGTTCCCTACATGCCAGCATATGCCGCCTGTCTAGCCGACCAGGCCGAGCGCTTCTATCACAAGAAGTTCGTACCTGCGTGCCTGCGGGCGCTTGGTAAGCCGTGTGCTCAGGCGGATCTGAACGACCTGGCCGAGGAAGAGGAGCGCGGGAAAAAGAGGGCGAGGGATGACGAGTAACAAAACGAGTGTGTTTACCTCCGCATTGAACACGGGTTCCCTACAGTTTGCATTATCCAGGACCGCCATGGCCAGCGCCCCCTCCTTCAGTGTCAGCGCCCTCGACATTCGACACATGGGAAGCCATGCACAGCAAGAAGCGTGTGAGAACCGGGAAAAGGAGATTGCCAAGCAACGCCAGTTTTGGATGCATACCTTGCCAACCGCGCTCACACCCACCGTGTTCGAACGCCTGTACAGCAACCCATCCAATGGGGTGTACTCGACCAGCATCGACATACACCAGGGGGCGGAAACCTCGACGGAAACGGTACCCGGAACAAGCCGCAGTGTGGGGCTTATCTGGACACCCCTGCGCCTTGTTCAGACAGACTTTACCGTGTCACCACCGCGCGACACCAACACCCCCGTATATAACGACGGGGCTCTGGTCACTGACTACTTTCGACTCCTATTCGCCGGAACACTGCGCAGCGATGTGGTTGAAACGCTGCACCCCGTTGTGCGAGACGAGGCGGTGCGCCATTTTGAGAGTGCTGGGCTGCAGCTATGCTTTACTCAAACCGAGGGCCCCTATCCGGTAACCATCGTGAGCTTTTTGGTGTTAGAAGGGAGGCGCACGGCCGAGGAGTGGGGACGCTACTGGAGCAAGTAAATGTAGCAGGTAGCGGTAGAAGAACAGATTGCAGGTCATTACAGCCCTCAAAATCAAAAATGTCCACGTGGAGCGCATCAAGTGTCGTGACGTCTGTAGATGGCAGCATTACGTGTACACCCCTGCAGGGTGGCGGGACGAGCCTCTCGCAGTACGTGCAGCAGGGCGTGACACCGCAGCTCACGTAT
>CAIQQM010000181.1 GCA_903873945.1 uncultured Verrucomicrobiota bacterium | reverse complement strand
TGCGCGGTGGCGTTGCCTTGCTCGGCCGCCTGCCGAAACCATCGCACAGCCTCCTGCAAATTCGTTTTAACTCCATCGCCACTCCAGTAGATCAAACCGAGGTTTGACTGGGCTTCCGCCTGGCCTTTCTCCGCCGCTTTTCGAAACCACGCCAATGCCTGTTGCTGATCCCTGGCCACTCCATCACCTGCCCAATACATCGCCCCAATATTGAGTGAGGCCACGGCATTACCGCCCTCGCTGGCGACGGAATACCATTCCACAGCCTCTTTGCCATTTTTTGGAACACCCCACCCGAAACGGTAGATGTCGCCCAGACCCGAGGCTGCCTGTGGATTACCTTTCTTCACACTCCGCAGATACCATTTCATTCCTTCCGCGTAATTCTGCGGCGCTCCAACTCCGACGACATGCATCCAGCCGTAATTGAACTCAGCATCCGACTCACCCGCTTCTGCCGCCGGTCGCAACCAACGCAGGGCCTCCGCCGGGTCTTTCGGTGCGCCTTGCCCGGTCAAATACCGGTAGCCAAGCAGGGTCATCGCATGAACGTCTTTCTTCTCCGCTTGGGAGCGCAAGACAGTCAAGGCCACATTCGTATCAACGCGGGTGGGCACATTCGTGGTTATTGGAAGAAACGTCAACTCTTCCGCGCACACGCTGAACGCACAGCAAAGACCAACAATCCATGGCAGCGCTTTCACCGTGTGGAGCATGATTGTCCAGTGAACAATGTCAAATTATACACCCACAAATTCCATCCTTTAAATGGATGTAATCGCAAGGGTAAGCTTGTCAACCCTAGAATAGTCCGGTATCGGCGGAGTTAATAGATATATCCCAGTCATTTGCGAAAACTCACGCGAAAGCTGGTTGCGCGGGGTTTGAAAAAGACAGGGCGTGAGCTTCGTTATAGCCGCACAAAACACTTACAACACCATCAAACACGTTACGCGGAAAGGTTTAGGTCATGACTGTATCCATCTACAACCACTGATTCTATTGGCCATAACTGAGATGGTGCCGGTGGTGGGACTCGAACCCACACGGCTTTTTATAGCCCCAGGATTTTAAGTCCTGTGCGTCTGCCATTTCGCCACACCGGCAAAGTATTGCGGCTTCGACAGACGCCATCGTATGTCTGCAATGGGATTTAGGAAAGAGAGAATTGGAGAACTTGCGGATTCACGCAGATCCGATGAAGACGAATATCAGAGATCCAATTTTAAGCGGGGTATGGAAAAGTGTGAAGAGGTCATCGAATACGGAGCAGGGCGGTGCCGTCCAAGTTCAAACCGTGGTTACCAGTCACGAAAAGGATGGCTAGTGTCACGGGGCTTGGCATCCGGTTTGGGGGGCAGCACCATTTCCTGATTTTTCTGAGAGTCCAATAGCTGGCGAGCTTCCTGTGGCGTCATCTGGCCTGCCTGAGTGGCTGCAGCCGTTTCCTGGCTTTTCTCGTCAGTTTGGTCCTTGGGCTGGGCTGTCGACTGAGTCTGTTGTTGCTGCTGTGGTTCCTTTTGGGCCTGAGCCTGTGAGGTGGCTTGCTGTTGCTGCCGTTGATCCTCCTGCTTTTGTTGCTGTGTTTGTTGCTCTTGCTGAGAGTAATCCTGTTTCTGCTGCTCTTGATTCTGTTGGGCTTGCTGCTGCTGTTGTTGCTGGCTCTGATCCTTTTGCCGGTCCTGCGGCTGCTGCTCCTGTTTCTTCTGCTGGTTGCTCTGTTGTTGATGTTGTTTGAGCTCTTCCAGCCTTTTCTTTACGAATTCGCGATTGAATTTCGCATCCCCATCCTGCGGGTTGAGTTTGAGGGCGCTTTCGAAATCCTGGAGCGATTTTTGCCATGCTTCGGTCCTCTTCGTCGGCTCGAGGTCGCCTTCACCGAGATAATAAAGCGAGTTGCCGCGGTTGTAATATCCCAGCTGCTGCAATTTTAAATCCGGCGATCCAAGGACGGTGCCGAACTGCTTAGCGGCTTCAGTGAATTGCCCTGTGCGATAGGCGGCGGCACCGGCGTTGAAATGAAGACGCGGATCGTTGCTCTGGCGCTGCAAGAGGTGTTCATATTCCTTCAGGGCGTCGCCGTAGTTACCAGCCTTGTACTCACGAAGGGCTGAAGATGAGGAGCCCAAAGCCAAGCGGGGCAAGGCCAGCAGAACAACCAAGGCAATTGTCATAGCGGATCCAGCGGCAGAAACCGTCCGGCTTGCCTCTGAGGCAGACTTGGTTTTCGGGCCGGGTTTGCGTTCGGGAAAGAACATTTCCGCAAGCAGCAATACAATCGCAACTGCCAGGGGCCAATGGAAGCGTTCGTGGTAGCGTCTGATGAACTTTTCCTGGCGGTCGGATTTCGGCAGCCTGGCCAGACCCTGCTCGTAGAGGGTGTCGATAGTCTTCGCCCCCCGCAACGGCAGATAGAAACCGCCTTCGGTCGCCCCGGCGATTTCCCGCAGGAGATCCTCGTTCAGATGTGACTTAACGACATTGTGCTGTTCATCGCGAATGTAATCGCTATTGCCATGCTCGTCCTTAATTCGGATCAGGTCCCCATCCTGCGTGCCGATGCCGATCGTGTAAATGCGCAGTCCCGCTTGCGCCGCTTTCCTTGCAGATTCCAATGCGCCTGAATCCTGGTCCTCACCGTCGGAGAACAGCACAAGCACCTTATGATTGTCACCTTCCTTGAAGGCTGTGAGCGCAGTGTCAATCGCCTCGGCAATAGCCGTGCCTCCTTGCGGGATTGTGTTGATATCGAGAGCTTCGACACTTTGGCGGAAGGCGGTATCGTCAATCGTGAGAGGGCATTGAAGGAAGGCGTTGCCGGCAAAGGCGACGAGGCCAAGGCGGTCGGATTTCGCCTGTTGCATTAGATCGAGCGTGGCAAGCTTGGCGCGTGCGAGGCGGTTGGGGGCGATGTCCTCGGCCAGCATGCTTTTCGAAGTGTCGATGGCGACGACGATGTCCAATCCCCGCAACCGTACCTCTTCCCAATCGAAACCCAATTGTGGGCGGGCAAGAGTAAGAATAAGGCAGACAGCTGCCAGAAGCAGGCACGAAAGACGAATTTTCCGCCTGGTGGCCGAAAGACCCACCGTCAGGCCTGCCAACAGGCGTTCCTGAATGAACAAAGTCATCAATTGCTCCCGCTTTCGAGCAGACCACCAGAAAAAGGCGAGCATGGCTGGCGGGATCAGAATGAGAAGCCAGAGCATGTGCGGGTTGGCGAAAGTCATGGCAATCTCCTCCAGATTGTATGGCCCAGGAGAACTTCCAGGAGGAGCAAGCCCAGACCGGGAGTAATAATCCACGGGAAAAGTTCCTTATACTGAGAGAACTTCTTGATGTCGGCCTCGGTCTTTTCCAGTTTGTCAATTTCGGCGTAGATGGCCTGAAACCGTTCCGAGTTGTCGGCACGGTAGTATGTTCCTCCCGTGCGCTGCGCGATTTGCTGGAGAGCATCCTCATCGATATCCACAGGGATCCATTGGTAAAGAGTCTCACCGGTGAAGGGGTTCCGCCCGGCAGGCATCGGGGCTTGTCCGCGCATGCCGACACCGATCGTATAAACCTTGACCCCAAGTGCTTGTCCGGCTTCCGCAGCCGTAAGAGGCGCAATTGAGCCGGCGTTGTTTTGCCCATCGGTCATGAGGATGACAATCCTGCTTTTCGATTTTATTTCGCGCAGCCGATTGATCGCCGTGCCCAGCGCGGAACCGATGGCGGTTTGGTTGTCGTTGATCACCCCGATCTGCAGCCGATCGAGATTTTGAAGAAGAAAATCGTGGTCGAGTGTCAGGGGGCTGGCGATGTAAGCCTGGGTTGCGAAGACAACCAGGCCAATCCGGTCGTTAGGCCGTTTCTCTATGAATTGCCTCAGGACGGCGCGCGCCATATTGAACCGGTTGACCCGTTTGCCATGCACCTCGAAATCCTCCGAGACCATGCTGCCGGACATGTCCAACGCTACGACAATGTCCACGCCGCTGGCTTTAACCTTGGTTTCGCTCCTAGTAAGGCGGGGTTGGGCGAGGGCGAAAATGAGCAGGGCCAGCGTTAACCAGCGCAAGGCCGTCAGGAAGCTGCTAGCACGCGTCCGAGTAACATTCAGAATAGACCTTACCAATTGGACGGACGAGTAAACGAAGGCGGGCCGGTCACCACGCTTGCCATGCAGCCATGCCAGCAAGGGCAGGAGCAACAGCAGCAGGAGGAAATATGGATGGCCAAAGGTCATTTGGTCGCGGAGGTTGTAATAGGCGGCACGTGTTGAATTGAATCATTAGTTGGCGCTGCGACCGGTTCGGTTTCTTCCACTAGACGCAGGGCTGAACCGTGCAGATCGCGCAATTCGGGTTCACGAGGCTCGTAGCGGGCAAACTTAACGAGATCGCAACGCCGGAGAAACTCCCCGAGGCTGCCTTTTTGCTCACTGGTCAGCAGTTCAGTGCCTTGCAGCTCGTAAAGGAATTCCTCGGTCGTGCGTTCCGGAGCGCGGAAATCAAACCGCTCTTCGAGATAAAAGCGGACCGTGTCGGAAACAAGAATACAGAATTCCCGTGGCTGGCCCAGCAGCGCCAGCGCGTCCTGGAGTTTCTGTTTCGCCCGGACGTGAGGGGGGATAATGGGGAGCTGCGAAATCCGCGCATGATGCTTAAGCCAGTAGCGCCAGGCTGCGTAAAGCAATGCGGCGAACGCCAATGCCCCGGGCACCCAAAGGACCCACAACCATTGAGCGAGGATTTCCACCGGCGGTTTAATATCGCGAAGGGAGTCGGTGGCGGCGCTCAGAGCGGCGACATGACTGGAAATAGGGTTCGTGGCAGCCATTAGCGGGGAAATAACAACCAATAGTTGAGCGTTGGAAATTCAGAGTTGGAATTCATTTTCACCCACGCAACCGCCGTTTTTCACGGGTTTCAAAGAACCTGGCGAGTTCCACTCCATAAGGCAGGTCCGTGCGCAATTGAATCGCATCGATGCCAGCAGAACGGAAAAGCTTTACCAGGTCGGTTTGGGCGCGGGCCTGGCGTTCAGCGAATGCGGTCCGCTTGCGTTCATCACCAGTATTGATTTCCACGATTTCACCCGTCTCGGCATCATTGAGCACGAGCCGGCCCAGAGCGGGAAGCTCAAGCTCATATCGGTCGGCGATTCGGACGGCAACGACGTCATGGCGGCGATTGGCCTGGCGGAGCATGGTGAAGGAGGCTTGAGCCAGAGATTCGAGCAGCATCATTTGAGGCCGCGACTTTTCGGAGTGACGGCTCATGGTTGCTGCAGAGGACCCGATAAAGTCAGAAATCACCACGGCAATCGCACGATGGGGTGTCACGCGCATCAGGAATTCAAGCGCGCTATTCAGGTTGGTGCCGCGGCGCCGGGGTTCGAAGAACAAGACTTCGCGGATTACACGCAGCACATGACGGCGACCTTTGCGCGGAGGGATGAACTTTTCGATCTCATCGGTGAAAAGGATCAAGCCGACCTTGTCGTTGTTGCGAATGGCGGAGAAGGCGAGGACAGAAGCAATTTCCGCCGCCAATTCGCGTTTCGACTGCCCGCAAGAGCCAAAGCGACCCGAGCCGCTGGCATCCACCAGCAGCATCAAAGTCAACTCGCGTTCCTCCACGAATTTCTTAATGAACGGATGATTCATCCGCGCCGTGACATTCCAGTCGATCGAGCGGACTTCATCGCCGGGCTGATACTCGCGGACCTCGTCGAAATTCATCCCCTGGCCCTTGAACACGCTGTGGTACTGACCGGCAAGAGTCTCACTCACCAGCCGGTTGGTGCGGATTTCGATCTGACGGATTTTCTTTAGAATCTCGCGAGGGATCATCGAAATGCGGATCGGGTAATGCCGGGTGTGGGATGAGACGGCGGCCCTTCCGGACACCAAACGCAAGAGCAGGTGGCTGGCCCGGCAACAGGAAACGCGCAACTGACGAAGCGTGATTTCATCAAGGAACAGGCAATTCGTCAAAAATCTTCTGGATAATCGTCTCGCTGGTTTTCTCTTCGGCCTCGGCTTCGTAGGTGATGGCAACACGGTGCCGGAGCACATCCATGCCGATGCTCTTTACATCCTGGGGTGTGACATAGCCACGACCCCGCAGGAAGGCGTACGCTTTGGCAGCGAGAGTGAGGCAGATAGTGGCGCGCGGCGAAGCGCCCAGTTGGATAAGATCTTTCACCTGGATTTTGTAAGCTTCCGGGTCACGTGTCGCACAGACGAGGTCGACGATGTAATCCTTTACTTTGTCATCGACGTAAATGTCGTTGATCACCTGGCGCGCATGGAGGATCTGTTTCGGGTCGACAACCGGGATCGTGACAGGCGTGCCGGAGGTTCGGGCCATGAGATTGAGAATTTGGAGTTCCTCAGACCGCGAAGGGTAACCGATCTTGAGCTTGAGCATGAAGCGATCCACCTGCGCTTCTGGCAGCGGGTAGGTGCCTTCCTGTTCGATGGGGTTTTGCGTGGCAAGGACGAGGAACGGCTCTTCGAGCTTGAAGGTCTGTTCGCCAATAGTGACCTGTTTTTCCTGCATCGCCTCGAGTAACGCGCTTTGCACCTTCGCGGGCGCCCGATTGATTTCGTCAGCGAGCACCAGATTGGCGAAGATAGGACCCTTGCGGGTCGTGAATGCGCCTGATTGCGGGTTGAAGATCTGTGTGCCGATGACATCAGCCGGAAGCATGTCCGGTGTAAATTGCAGCCGTGAGAACCGGACGTTGAGACAGTTGGCGAGAGACTTGACTGAAAGAGTTTTGGCTAGGCCGGGCACGCCCTCTAACAGGACATGGCCGTTGGCCAGCAAACTGATGGTGAGCCGTTCAACCAGATAGGTTTGACCCACGATGACTTTACCCAGTTCGTTGAAGAGCGGGCGCGTAAATGCGCTGGCTTCCTGTACGGCTTCGTTGATTGCGTTAATTCCGGTATTCATTGGGTTTAAGATGCTACTGTCCGATGGACAGAAAATCCAGAAGTTGCGTTCAAAGCAAAATGGATGATCCCGTGGCGGACAACTGGCAACGGGCTGTGCTGAATGAGCGGCCGATGCCGGGCGGTCACGTTTAAGAGGGGTTGATTAAGGAGAGCCGGTCACTGAAAACGCTTCTGGGCTTCGAGAATATCCTGGGAAATTTGATCGCGGAGTTTCGCCAGGGAAGCGAATTGCTTTTCCTCACGCAACTTTTCCACAAACGTGACTTCCAGTTCACTGCCCAGAAGATCTCCTTTGAAGTCGAGCAGGTGCGCTTCAACGCGGAGCGGTGGTGCGGGGTGCTGCAGGGTAGGGCGGTAACCGATGTTTACGACGGCCCGATAAGTCTGGCCGGGAATCGTTGCGTGAACTGCGTAAACCCCAGTCGGCGGCAAGGCAAGGCCCGTTGCATCAAGGTTCGCGGTGGGGAACCCCAACTGCTGACCCAGAGCATCTCCGCGGACGATAGTGCCGCTGAGGGAATAAGCACGACCGAGCATCTGGCTGGCGGCATCAAGTCTGCCCGTCTGGATAGCTTCACGGATCCGGGTGCTGCTCACGGCTTTGCCGTTAAGGGCAACGGATGCGATGGCATTAACCGCGAACTTCAACTCATCACCAAGTTGCTTGAGGAGATCGACGTTGCCAGCTCGCTTGTGGCCAAAGAGAAAATTAGCGCCGACGCACAGGCTTTGAACTTGCCCAAGGCCGTGTGCGAGCTTGCGGATGAAAACGGAAGCGGGCTGCTCGCTGAAAGCTTGATCAAAATGGAGCAACAGCAACGAGTCCGCTCCGAGAGATTCTATGGCGCGCAACTTTTGAGGCAGGGAGTAGATGAGCGGCGGCACGTGTTTGGGAGCGACGGTGGCATTAGGGTGGCGATCGAACGTGACAACGAGAGCTATCGTTTCGTGCTGGTGGGCATTGGTGACTGTCTGACGGATTATCTGTTGATGGCCAATATGAACGCCGTCAAAGAATCCAATGGCGACACAAACCCTCCGGCCGGCCGTTTTGAGACTGCCAATGTCGCGGATGATGTTCATGGGCGGCGACTGATTCAAACTCTGGCCAGGCTCAAGAACGGAACGACGTATTTCTCGAGTTCTCGCGGGGTGAGCTTCCATAATTCAGGCAGGGGGATAGCCTGGGCAACATTGAAACTTCCGGCAGAGACCCGACGCAGGGTGGCCAGGTGCGCGCCGCAACCAAACTTTTGGCCCAGCTCGTGTGCGATGGCACGAACGTAAGTGCCCTTTGTGCAAGCCAGGCGAAACTGGCCCAGTGGTTCGCTGTATGCGCTGAACCGGAAGTTGTAAATGTGAACGAGACGCGGCTCGCGCTCGACCTCGATGTTCTTGCGGGCAAGCTTGTAAAGCGGCACCCCGTGCTGTTTCACGGCGGAGACCATAGGGGGTGTTTGCATCAGATCGCCAACGAATTCGGCGGCTGCCTCATTGAGTTGGTCGAGAGTGAGGGGCGGCACGGGCAGGGAGGCGACGAGTTCGCCGTCGGCATCGTAACTGTTGGTGCTTTCGCCGAATTTGATTGAGCCTTCATACACCTTGTCGCTCGACATCAGTTTCTCGGAGAGCTTTGTGGCGCGGCCGAGAACAATGACCAGGAGGCCGGTGGCATTCGGATCGAGGGTGCCGCAGTGGCCGACTTTCTTAATCCCGAAATGACGCCGGATGGCGTCAACTACGTCGTGCGAGGTGGGCCCGGCGGGTTTGTCGATCAACAGGGCGCCATCCAGTGCCGAGAATTCTTGCAAGGGCATGGGATTAATGTGCGGAGTCCAGAGCTTTCACGATGGCCCCAAGTAGTTTGCGCTGAGCCGTAAGCGGTTTTCCCGGGATGCGCGCGCCCGCCGCCGCCGGGTGACCCCCTCCGCCGAAAATGGCGGCGATCTCGTTCACATTTACCAGCTCGCTCTTGGAGCGGAGGCTGACGCGTGTTAATTCGGGCCCCACTTCTTCAAAAACGCAGGCAACGACGACAGGCGCGATAGCTCGGATATGATCGATTAACCCTTCAGAGTCGGCGCTCTTTGTGCCAGTGCGGGCATAGTCGGCTTTCTTAAGCCAGAAGTATGCAATCTGATCGTGATGAGTCAGGCGGAAGTGGGTGTAGATGTGTTGCAGCAGACGGGCTCGCGAGAGGGGATAGGATTGATAAACCTCATCACAAATCTTTGAAAGATCCGCGCCGCGATGCACTAATTCACCGGCGACGTGATAAGTTCCTGGCCGGGTGCTTGGATATTGAAAGGAGCCGGTGTCGGTTGAGACAGCGGTAAACAGGCAGTTGGCGATCGGTTTCGTGATCGGCCACTTGGCAACCTTCAGCAGGCGGAAAACCAATTCCCCCGTAGAGGGTTCCCGTGCCGAGACCCAATTGAGGTCCGCATACCGGGTATTACTCTCATGATGGTCAATGTTGATGAAAAGTTTGCGCTCCGTAATGCAGGCGGAAACAGCGCCGAGACGTTCAAAACTGGCGGCATCAGTGGCAATGACACAATCGAATTTCGAACCGGCCCGGGGCTTCTGGAAAATCCGGTCGGGATCGAGGAACTCATACTTCTGAGGGATCGGATCCTCATTCCAGCAAACCACTTTTTTTCCCTCGTTACGAAGCGCGAAAGTGAGACCCAGCTGTGAGCCGACGCAGTCTCCATCGGGACGGATATGTCCGGTGACGCAGATACTCCGGCTCGAGCGGATAGCTTCGGCAATGCGGTTAATAATTTTTGGATGCGTCTTCATGGGACCAACGGATTGGCGGAGCACTTAGCCAAAAGACATCTTCCGCCACACACACGGGTAACAGCACATGCTTATGCGCCCGGGTTCTCCAGCGTGGATTGTTCGAGATCTGCGATAATCTCAATCACCCTGTTGCCGCGCACTACGGAATCATCCATCAGGAACCGAAGCTTCGGCGTGTACTTCAAAACTACCGCCCGGCCCACTAATCCCTGGATGCGTTTTCGATGGCGAACCAGCAGATCAAATCCGCGCTTCTGCTGTTCGGCGTTTCCGAGGATGCTCACGAAAACAATGGCCGAGTGCAGATCGCCGGCTACGTCCACATCATTGACTGAAATCAAACCGGCTTCGTTTACGGGAAGCTCGCGACGGATCACTTCGCCAATTTCGCGCTTTAGCAATTCGCGCACACGTTGAAGTCTGAGGGAAGGCATTTTTCAATTCCATAACAGCCTGCAGTGAGAACCAATGAGCCCTGGAGGCTATTGTGAACAGCCCCGCACCTCCAGGCTAATCGTCAAAGCTTCTGCAGAATTTTTTCCATCGCGTAACACTCGATATTATCGCCAATCTGATATTCGCTGAAACCTTCAATGCGGATTCCACATTCCATGCCGACGCGCACTTCGTTCACTTCGTCCTGAAACCGTCGCAGCGACTGTGTGAGGCCTTCATAAATGATTTCCTTGCGTCGGCGCAAGCGAACCTTGCCTTTCACAATGCGTCCACTGGTTACCATGCAGCCAGCCACCGGTGCGCCCTTGGAAAGTGCAAAAATCTTGCGCACCTCAGCCGCGCCGACCGTGATATCCTTCAGCAGTGGTTCGAGCAATCCGGCCATGGCTTCCTTAACCTCGTCGATTAATTCATAAATAATCGCGTACAGCTTAATTTGCACGCCCTCATGCTTGGCTTTGTCGGCGACTCCGCTGTCAACGCGCGAATGGAAGCCCAGAATGACCGCATCCGAGGCGGATGCCAAAGCCACGTCGGATTCGGTAATGGTTCCAACGGCGCTGTGGATGATTTCGAGAGAAACTTTCTCCGATTCGATTTTCCTGAGGGCTTCAACGATGGCTTCGACCGAGCCCTGGGCGTCAGCCTTGACGACGATTTTGAGGACTTTGGAAGTTGTGGCGTCGAGTTGAGCAAAGAGATTTTCCAGCGTGACCTTGGTTCGGGCCGTTTCCTGACCTTGGGCCCGGGCTTCCTGGGCACGCTGGGCAGCCAAATCACGCGCGGATTTTTCATTCTCAACGACGCTGAATTCCAAGCCGGCTTCCGGCACGCCGTCCAAGCCGAGAACCTTGACCGCCACGGAAGGGCCGGCTTCTTTCATTCGCTTGGCATCTTCGCTAATTAGCGCCCGCACGCGCCCATAATACTGGCCGCAGATAAGCACGTCGCCAACATGCAGAGTGCCTTTTCGCACCAGGACTGTCGCGGTGGGTCCACCCGGCTCAAGCCCGGATTCAATTACGTTGCCCTTGGCACGCCGGTTGGGATTGGCCTTGAGTTCGAGTAAATCGGCCTGGAGCAAAATCATTTCTATGAGTTTGTCCACGCCTTGTTTGGTCAAAGCGGAAACGTCTGCAAAGATGGTATCGCCACCCCAATCGTCGGGCACCAAACCTTTATCCTGCAACTGTTGGCGGACCTTGAGCGGATTCGCGTTGGGATGATCGACCTTGTTGACCGCCACGATGAGCGGCACCCTGGCGGCTCGGGCGTGATTGAGCGCTTCCAGGGTCTGCGGCATCACGCCATCGTTGGCGGCCACGACCAGCACGACGATGTCGGTCACGTTCGCGCCACGAGCCCGCATGGAACTGAAGGCGGCATGACCCGGGGTATCCAGAAAGGTAATCTGGGAAAGCTCGGTCTTACGTTCCGGGTGTGGAACCGAAATGGTATAAGCGCCAATATGCTGGGTAATGCCACCAGCCTCGCCAGCTGCAACATTCGACTTCCGGATGACGTCGAGCAATGTGGTTTTGCCATGATCGACATGTCCCATGATTGTGACGACGGGGGCTCGCGGAACCAAATCTCCTGGTCCGTCCTCAACATCCAATTCGACTTTTATAACGGGGGAGGGGGCGTGAACAAGGCCGCCGCCACTCTTCCGTTTTTCAACCTCAAAGCGGAACCCGTATTTGGCGCAAATTTTTTGCGCGACAACCTCATCGATGGCTTGGTTGACATTTGCAAAGACACCCGACTCCATCAAATCGGCTATGATCTTAAACGGCTTCTGTTTGAGCTGCTCCGCGAGTTCTCGCACAACGATGGGCGGCTTGATCGAGATGACTTGAGCATTATCGGGCAGCAAGACTGTGGCAGTTGCGGCAGCAGGCTGGGTGGTTTTCGGAGAGGCATAGTTTTTTTGCTGCCCTGGAAACCTTTGTCCCTGGACAACCGGACTACCTGGCGCCGAGGCGTTGCGAACATTCCGAATATCGCCTCGTCTTGTAAAATCTGTCCGTTTCGGTTCCGCCGGCCGCAGGGGCAGTTTGGCAGCCACAGCCTTTTCGATGGGCTTTAAGCCTGGTTTTGTGGGCAATCGAATGAATCCCACCTTGTCTCCAACCTTTGGACCGACCGGGAGAGGCGGCGGCGCAGGTGGAGTAAAAAAAGGTTCGGAGCTAAGAGGCTGCTCGCTCACTGCCTGCGACAAGGCCTCTGCCTCCGTCGGCGTTACGCAAGGCACTGTTTCGGCCGGAATTGCCTTGGCTGCAGGAGATGGGCCGACAGGTGCGAGTGGCGCGGATTGCTCCGCTTTCGCGACCTCCGGTTGTGGAGCGGGAGTGACAACAACGACCGTGGGTTCGATTGCAGGAGCTGGCGGCGGCGGCTGAACAATCTGATTCGGATGGTCTAACGCAAGCTGCTGTTCGAGGTATTCCGCAGTGATTTTATCCAACGAACTGGAGGCAACCCGGGCGGCGATACCCAATGATTTGGCCTTGGCCAAAACTTCCTTGCTCTCTATGCCGAGCTTCTTTGAAATGTCGTATATCCGAACGGGCATAATTCTGTATCTTTTCGGGCCTGTCTCGCCTTGCAGCCTTCATAGGCACGAACCTAACGGTCAAAAACTCTCTTCCGTGCGGGCACAATCAACTCGGGACCGGGGTCTCGCCCACCTTGATGGTACGCCGGGCCGCTTCAGCATGAGCGGCCTCCATAATCGAAGTCGCCTGATCCCCAAGTTCTGGAATCCCAGCTAAATCGCTGGCATCTGCCTGCAATAAATCCTCCAACCGGGTCAAGCCATGGTGAACGAGCACATTCGCCTGCTCACGAGAAATTCCGGGGATCGTTGCGAGCGACTCGACCGCTTCGGCCACCTTTTCTTCGAAACCTCTCTTGACCACAACCTCGGGTTCGATGTCCACCTGCCAACCGGTCAGCTTCGAGGTGAGCCGGGCGTTTTGGCCGCGTTTGCCGATGGCCAGGGAAAGCTGGTCTTCGCTAACTATAATTTTGACTCGCCTGGCTTCCTCATTAATTTCAAAGGCTTTTAGCTTGGCTGGGGCCAGAGCATTCGTGATGAAATTCCTGACATTCGTGTCCCAGCGGATAATATCCACCTTCTCATTGTTGAGCTCTCGCACGATGTTCTTGACCCTCTGACCGCGCAAGCCGACGCAAGCGCCTACAGGGTCAACTTTTTCATCACGAGTATAAACCGCCAGCTTGGTTCGAAAGCCTGGTTCCCGCGCGATGCCTTTAATCTCGATAGTGCCATCGTTGATTTCTGAAACTTCGAGCTGGAAGAGCTTGATCACGAGGCGAGGATCGGCGCGGGACAAGATGATTTCAGGACCGTGGGGGCCTTGCTCCACAGCCTTGACATAGCAGCGAATTCGTTCGCCAACCTGGTACTCCTCAGTGGGCACCCTTTCCCGGTTCGGAAGCAGCGATTCATACTTGCCCAGGTCAATGATCACATCCGAACGGTCAAAGCGCCGAACAGTTCCACTGACGATCTCACCAACCCGATCCTTGAATTCTGTAAAAATAAGCTGCTTTTCTGCGCGCCGAATGTGTTGCATCAACGCCTGCTTGGCGAACTGGGCGGCAATGCGACCGAAACCGACCGGAGTCACCTCCACCTCGACTTCATCACCCACTTGAGCATCCGGCTTAAGTCGCCGGGCGTCGAACACAGACAATTGATCATGTTTCGAAATCACCTTGTCCGACACAACCAACTTGGCGAATGCCCTAATGTCTCCGTTTTTTTGGTCAATCGCCACCCGCAATTCCCGCGCAGGACCAACAGCTTTCTTTGCAGCGGAAAGCAACGCCTCCTGTACAGCAACAACGAGAACATCACGATTGATGCCCTTTTCGCGCTCCCAAAACTCCAAAACTGCCAAAAAGTCGGCGTTCATATTTTGTTGAACGGCATCCCTTTAGGGGAACAAAAAAGTCGGCAGATTAAGGTCTTCCGACTTTGGCGCGCTGGCGAACCAGCAAACTATACCGCTCTATTTAACAATATTATGTTTTCAGGCAGACCCAGTCAAGTTCCAATTCTTATCAAATCCATTCGCATAAAACCCGACCACAAAACATCATTTCAAGCACCAAAAGACTTTGCAATTTATCACCATCTGTTCCAAGGTAAGTGCATGACGCAACCGCTTGCACTCGTGCTATATGAGAAGCTACTGCCGGGGAGTCAGGTGGTCAACCGATTGCAGGATTTAAATTATAGGGTGCAGGCCATCGCAGATCCGCGCACACTGACGCAATTTGCCGAAACAACCCAGCCAATACTGGTACTGGCGGATCTGAAATCCTCGCAGCATGACGTATGCGCTGAACTCGCACGGCTAAAGCAACATCCAGCGACTCGGCACGTGCCTGTCATTGCGTTTTGTGCAGATGAGGCTTGGGAGTTGCGCGCGGCGGCGGAAGCGGCAGAGGTGACATTGGTAGTCAACGAGACAGCCATTTTAACCCACTTGACCCAATTCCTTGAGCGGGCATTGCAGGTTGAATAGGAATGTCGTGGTGGGAGATTGAGACCAGACGGGGCTTTTGGGGAGGGGGATTATAAAGCCAGGAGATGCCTAAATCGGCCTGAGGATATGCTGAAGATAGTGGATGACCCTTGGACGCAAGCAGGCCTTGGCTGGTATATTTCTCGCGCGTGACAAAATGCGCTGCTGTAGTTACCTTTCCATTTCAGCTTTGACGTCGGAATCCTCCCGACTCTTTATGTAGAAATGAAAACTATGCGCTCTGACATCATCAAGAAAGGCTTCGAACGCGCGCCCCACCGATCGCTTCTGCGGGCTACCGGCTCTATTGAATCGGAGGCGGACTGGGCTAAACCATTCATCGCTATTTGCAACAGCTACACGGATTGTATCCCGGGCCACGCGCATCTGAATGAGGTGGGGATGCTGGTCAAGCGGTTGGTTCGCCAGGCCGGTGGCGTGCCTTTCATCTTCAACACCATCGGCATTGATGACGGGATCGCCATGGGCCACGGCGGCATGAAGTATTCATTGCCGTCGCGTGAGTTGATTGCCGATTGCGTCGAGTCGATGGTGCGGGCTCATTGCTTTGATGGAATGATTTGCATTCCGAACTGCGACAAGATCGTGCCGGGGATGCTCATGGCCGCGATGCGGGTGAACATTCCGACAGTGTTCGTGAGCGGCGGCCCGATGGCGGCGGGAGCGGCCCAACACGCAACGGAGGGGGAGTTGCCCGAGTTCCTTCAGCCGGTGACCCAAAAGTCGGACCTGATCTCGGTCTTCAAGGGGGTGGCGGAGTTGCAAAGCGGCAGGATTTCTGAGGCGGATCTGCAAAAGCTTGAGCAAAACGCATGTCCGACCTGCGGTTCGTGCTCGGGCATGTTCACGGCTAATTCAATGAACTGTCTCTGTGAGGCGCTTGGTATGGCCCTGCCAGGTAACGGCACAGTCCTGGCCGTGTCAAAAGAACGTGAGGCGGTCTATGACCGGGCAGCCCGGGCGATTGTCAAGCTCGTCGAGGCGGATCTCAAGCCGCGCGACATCGCCACCATCGATGCGTTCGATAACGCCATCGCTTTGGATGTCGCGATGGGTGGTTCCACCAACACGATTCTCCACACGCTGGCTATTGCCCGCGAGGCCGGCATCGCTTACGACATCAAACGCATCGATGAGATTTCGCGCCGTGTGCCGTGCCTTTGCAAGGTCTCGCCGTCGTCGAGCTACCATGTGCAGGATGTGCAACGGGCGGGCGGCATCCACACCATCCTGGGGGAATTGAAACGGATGGGAGCCCTTACGGTGTCATGCAAGACTGTTACCGGGAAGACCATTGGCGAGAACATTGACGAATGGGACATGCGTTCAGAGAAATGCACGGATTGGGCGAAGACCTCGCGAATCGCGGGCAGCTCGGCGCTCGTGCTCGACCCGAACGATAAACTTGGGCCGGTCGCTCGAACGGCGAGCGGCAATCTTGCGCCGAAACCGTTGCTGTTTTTCCCGGGTGACGCGCGGGCGATCACGCTCTGGCGGCTGGCCGCAGCTTTTAACGCGGGCGATGCTTGCGCCGCCTCCGCCTTGTTTACCAACGAAGGGGAGTTTCAGGTGAATGACACGGTGATGTGGAAAGGCCGGGCGGCCATTGAGGTCGGCCTCAAAGAAAAATTTGCCGGGTTCAAGGGCCTTGTTCGGGCCGAACTTGGAGATTTGAGGAAAACGCCGGTGTTGATTATTTGGCAATACACCAAAAGCGGTGAGAAAACCATCAGTTGCCTGGTGCGCACCGGACGCCTGCGTGGCTGGCAGATCAACAAGGCGCATCACGAATATCGGCCCGGACCGCTTAAGGACGTCCAGCCTAGCGGCCTTATGCCTTATGATTCGGCCTTCAGGTTTGATGCGCAGGATTGCATTCGCTCCAAAGACAAAGCTTATTCGGTCGATGGCGGACTTGCGATCCTCTACGGCCAACTCGCTCCCGACGGCAGCGTGGTCAAGACAGCCGGTATCAGCAACGGCTTCAAGGCTTACTGCGGTTCTGGTTTCGTCTTCGAAGGGCCTTGTGTGATCTTTGAAAGCCAGGAGGAGGCCTGTGAAGGCATTCTTGGCGGAAAGGTGAAAGCCGGGAACGTCGTCATCATTCGCAACGAAGGCCCGCGCGGTGGCCCGGGCATGCAGGAGATGCTTTCGCCAACGAGCTACATTGTGGGCATGGGACTGGGTGATAAGGTGGCACTCGTCACCGACGGACGGTTCAGCGGGGGCACAGCAGGCGCCTGCATAGGGCACGTTTCTCCTGAAGCGGCCGAGGGTGGACCTATCGGTCTGCTGCGCGATGGCGATCGATTGCGGATCGATTTTCCGAACCGACGAATTGACATCCTGGTGGTGGAAACAGAACTGGCGCAGCGTAAACTGGGCTGGCAACCGGTGAAACGGCAACTCAATGGCTGGTTGGCGCGTTACCAAAAGCTGGTCAGCAACGCTAGCCAAGGTGGGGTGTTGACGAGTTAGCTGTTTTTCCCGCACAGGCGGTCCGCTGACGCCGCTGCGGAAATCGTCGGGGTTTCCTTTTGTGATTCGGGGCTCTGCTGGCTCTCAGTCGCAGGAAGTGGCTTTGAAGGTAGCGTCAGACGCGAAGCTCTCCGCCGGGAGCCGCGGGGATAATGGCGGCGGCGGCGCTTCTTCTTTTTATAATACTCCAGATATGCCAGGTAGATGACCAAGCCGATGGCAAACCACACAAGCCCCCACAACACCGGGCCTTCAAGCGCATCTAATTGGTTATCCACGTTCTCAAAATACCGGACGCGGAAATGAAGTCCAGTTCTTGCTGGCGGAGTTCCGGCTTTACAAGTGTCCCGATCGGACCTAAATGAGAATTGTGATGGATGGCAGTTACTTGATTTTGTGTTTCCTGGTAGTGATGGGTCTTGGGCTATTTCTCGGCATGGTGGCTTTTTCTCCAAATGCCCGGCTTCGCCGCCGGCGGCGAAAAAGCCATAGTCCGCTCATTTCCAGAGGCAAAGGACCTGCGATTCAGTTGAGTGTCAAGGTTCCCAAAGACGATACATAATCATTGGAGAACTCCCGCACACTCTGCGTCAGGCTTGGGCGCCACTCAATCGCCGAGCGGGGATTCCCACGCAAGACGAACGGAACATGCGGAAGATTCTAGGGACCATCAGGCTCGCAGGGTGTTCGGTTCGTCTGTCGGCACCAAACTGAGTAATTCACAACCATCTGACCTGCCTGGCCTTTGTTCAGGATGTCATCCTCCTGCCCGCCTATTATCGGCGCGGTCGCCGGATCTATCTCATTCAGGACAACGCGTCCCACCGCAGCCATCCAGAAGTTTGGGCCTGATTTTAATAGGGGCGCCGATATTCAGAAACATCCCGGAAATATTACAAAATGTTTGTGCGCAGCTGGGATAATGGGCGGCGATGGATTGGTGGTCGATCGCAGCCATTGTGAGTGTTATAAGGCGTTCTGGTTCGTGATTGTCAATTTGGAGCAGAATTCGTAAGATGGGAACCGCGCGATGATTTCAGCTCCGCAAAAAGCGACGCTAAAGGGCTCAAACTGTGAAATCGCGTTTGATAATCTGACGCGTCAGCTCTACGCCACGGACGCTTCCATTTATCAGGCTGAACCCGTAGCCGTCGCTTTTCCCCGCAACGCCCGACAGGCCAGCGCTCTCATGGAAGCCGCTATGCAGGCGGGCGTAACGGTCATTCCTCGCGGCGCAGGTACCGGGTTGGTTGGCGGGGCGATTGGCAGCGGGCTGGTGGTTGATTTCTCAAAATACAATCATCTCATCACCGATCTCGATCTGGAAAGGTGCACGGTGCGCGTGGATGCGGGTGTTGTGCTGGACCATTTGAACAACTTTCTGCGTCCCCACGCCCTTTGCTTCGGGCCTGATGTGGCAACGAGTTCGCGCGCGACGTTGGGGGGCATGATTGCCAATGATTCAAGCGGCGCGCGCACGCCGGTCTATGGCACAACTGCGGAGCACGTCAATGAATTGGAGGTAGTGCTGGCTGATGGTCGGGTTGTGATGGTCGGGTCCGGTCAGGACACCCTGCGCAAGCAACGCGATCTAGTGGCGGATCTGGTTTATTTCCACTCACTGGAGATACAGGAACGTATGCCCGCCGGGTTGCTTAAGCGGCGGCCAGGCTATGCCCTAGATCGTTGCTTGAGGGAGCCAAACAATCTCAATCACCTTATTTGCGGCAGCGAAGGTACCTTGGCGGCGATCCTTTCGGCAGAACTCAAAGTCGTCCCTCTGCCCAAGGAAAAGGGCCTGGGCCTTCTTTTCTTTGCATCGGTGGCCGACGCATTGCAAGCGACCGTGGAACTCCTCGATCTGAAACCGGCAGCAATAGAGCATCTGGACCGCGTCCTGCTCGACCAAACTAAAGGGCAGCGCGCATTTCAGGCGGCGCGTGATCTGCTGGACCTTGATTGCAGGCCAAGCGAATCCATTTTGATCGTCGAGTTTTTTGACGAGGTCGAGGAGCGGCTCGCGGCTTTGGAAAAGCGCAAATTGGGCTTGCGAAAGCGGCTGATCAAAACTCCCACAGAAGCAAACCTGGTTTGGGGTTTGCGACAGGCGGGCCTCTCGTTGCTCACCGGCCGCAAGGGGGCGGCCAAACCCGTAACTGGAATTGAGGATGCCGCAGTTTGCCCCCAGGACCTGCCCGCTTACGTTGCCGGCTTGCAAGGTCTGATCGAACCGCTGGGGTTGGAAGCTTCGTATTATGGCCACGCGGCAGCCGGGTTGCTGCACGTCCGGCCTGTGCTTGATTTGCATACGGCGGAGGACTTGAAAAAATTCCGGCATCTTGCGAACGAGGTCTCCGCGCTGGTTTGCCAGTTCAAAGGCTCGCTGGCAGGCGAACACGGCGTCGGCATGGCGCGAGCTGAGTTCATGGCCGGGCAGGTCGGCGAGAGTCTTCTGGGCGCTATGCGCGAGATCAAAGCCTCCTTTGATCCGGACAACCTGTTGAATCCCGGGAAAGTTATTCCGGACGGCCGCTTCAAGATTGACACCGGCCTGCGGCTGGGTGCCGGATCCGAACTCAAGCTGCCTTTTACGCCGGAGATGGCTTTTGCAGCCAAGGATGGTTCGTTTACCCGCAACCTGGAGCAGTGCAACGGCTGCGGCGGCTGTCTCAAATCGACTCCGGCGATGTGCCCCACATTCATTGCCACAGGCGAAGAGATTATGTCCACGCGCGGGCGGGCCAACGCGATTCGCGCATTGTTGGAGTTGCGCGGCGCGGCTGGCAGCGACCCGCTTGGCAGCGACGACATGGATGCGGCTTTGAGCAACTGCCTTGCGTGCAAAGCTTGCACAACGGAATGTCCGTCGAATGTAAACATGGCATTGCTCAAAGCCGAGCTCCAGTACGCGCGGATCCGTCGGGACGGCCTTTCATTGCGGGAACGGCTGATTAGTTCTGTGGATCTGATAGGAAGGGTGGCGTGTCGCGTGCCGCGGCTGGCTAACTTTGCCCTGGATTCGCTGTTGGTGAGAAGCATTCTGTCGAAGACGCTTGGGCTAGCCTGGCAGCGACCGTTGCCGCACTATGCGAGGGAGCGTTTTGATCATTGGTTTGCGCGCCAGCCGCGCACTCACGTGGCCCGGCGTGGGCGGGTTGTGCTGTGGGATGATACTTTCGTGCGGTACAATGAGCCGCATATCGGCATGGCGGCGGTCAAAGTTCTCAGCGCGGCCGGGTTCGACCCGGTCCTGCCGGTGGGGAGGAAATGTTGCGGCCGACCTGCATTCAGTCAGGGCAATCTTGACGAGGCAAAACGGTTAGGCCGGCACAACCTGGCGCTGTTGAGCCAGGACGTCGATAACGCGCCGATCATCTTCCTCGAACCTTCCTGTTACTCCATGTTCGCCGAGGACTACGGAGAAATGAAACTGCCCGGAGCGGAGCGCATAGCCAAACGTTGCCACCTGTTCGAGCAGTTCATCGAGGATCTGTTGAGCCGGGAGCCGAGTGCGCTCAAGTTCAAAACGAAGGCGTGGAATGTCATCATTCACCCTCATTGCCATGCCCGAGCGCTGACGAACCCCATCGATATGCGGCGGCTCGTCGAGCGTTTGCCGGAAAAGAACGTGACGCTGCTTGACACTGGTTGTTGCGGCATGGCCGGCGCATTTGGCGCAGTGGAATCGAAATACGAACTGTCGTTGAAGGTGGCCGAACCGCTGGTCCAACAAGTGCGGGGACAGCCGTTCGGCACTCTTGTCATCGCATCCGGTGCCAGTTGCCGCCACCAAATCGAGCACTTGGCACCCGTCCGGGTGCGCCACATGGCGGAGCTGCTCGCGGATACGCTGGTTTGACCGGCGTGTCCCACGGAATCCGCAGAGTATTATCCGGCTTGGGTCGAGACAGGCTTGTTCTCAGTTCGGCGTCAGTTTTTGGAAAAACTCCTCTGCTGCGGCGCAAGTCGCAGCGCTCAGTTCTTCCGTTGAGCAACCTTTGGTCTGTGCCGCAACCTCGGAAATCTCCTTCACATGGGCCGGTTCGCAACGCTGACCACGATAAGGCACTGGTGCGAGATATGGACAGTCCGTCTCGAGCATGAACCGGCCCAGTGGTGTCGCGGCGAGGGTGTTGCGTACGTTTTGACCGTTCTTGAAGGTCAGGATGCCCGTGAAACTCACCAATGAACCCAACTCCAGCACACGCCACATAGTCGCGGCATCATCAGCAAAACAATGAAACACACCGCGCACTTGGCGGGCAAACGGTTGTAACTGTGCCAGTGTATCCTCGAGCGAAGCTCGCTGGTGTATGATGCAGTTGAGGCCGAACTCGGCGGCGACCTCAAGGTGCTGACGGAAGAGGCGGATTTGTTTCTGTTTATACTGTTCATCATCGGCAGCGGTGAATCCGGGTTTTCCCGATGGCAAATGGTGGTAGTCCAGTCCGGTTTCGCCCAGCGCTACAACTTTAGGATGCCGCGCCAGGTCACGCAGACCCGGGCGCCAATCTTCGGGAGCTCCGGCCGCTTCGGATGGATGCCAGCCAACCGCCGCGAACACATTGGGGAACTGGCCGGCGATTTCCAACGCCCGCCGGCTGCTGTCCAGGTCGGTGCCGATAGTGATGATTTTGGCAATGCCAGCCGCCGCAGAGCGGGAAATCACCTGCGGCAGCTCTTTTGCGAAATCCGGGTAATCGAGATGGGCGTGTGTATCGTAAAAGATCGGCATTTTAATCGAAGCGGGAGAACAGCCCGGTCGGGATGAATTTGGTTTTCATTTTACGGCTTGGTTTCGGGACGAGGTTGTTGTGCCTATTAGCATTCATGGGGGTGGCGGAGAGAGGGGGATTTGAACCCCCGATACCCTTTTGGAGTATTCACGCTTTCCAGGCGTGCGCATTAAACCACTCTGCCATCTCTCCAACCAACCCGCCCACTGTGAAGAAGCCTTTAAAAGTACGCAATATTTTTCCACGTGCAATCAGGGGAAGAATCAAGAAAATATTCGGCCAGTTCGCCTGCCGATGAAATTTTACGGTGATGTGGAATGAGAGGGATGAAAATAGCTTAACTGCCTGGAAACCCTGCCATGGGTTCGTGCAACTGCCGCGGCGTGTCGGGTCCCTCAAACCGCGCCCGGATCAATCCTGACACATCAGATCCGGAGATGTCCGGAATCCAGACTGCTGGTGTACCAGTTTCCCATTGGAATCGAGAAAAACGACCAATTGTTCAGCCGTCAGGTTTTCGGCTGAACAGGTGTGAAAACGAGTGCCTTCGCCAAACCTTTGAGTGATTTCTAAAATCAGGCTTTGCTTTGTGTAGGTCTTGCCCGAACCGATCATCATTTTCAACACTTCATGTCCGTGAACTTGTTGCATCATACGCACTGACCTATAATCGCGTACAAGCAAAAACGCAAATTTCGGGCGGTTGACAACTGGATGGGGAAGGGGACGAGCTGGTTTAGTGTTTGGCCTGACTCGTGCCGCCTAAATCTAAATATATGGCGCCAACAATCTGGCGATGCCATCACGAAGCCGACCAGACAATGGACGGCTGTCGACCTCCTGCAGCGTCACAAGACGGGCAGCCTTTCGCTTGACCTCTACCAGGCCCTCGAGCCGCCGGGAAAGCGCTTCATCGTAACACTCAACATTAAATTCGAAGTTCAAGCGCAAGCTGCGCGCGTCCCAATTCGCCGAGCCAAACAACACCCAGCAGCCATCCACCAGCATCAGCTTCGAGTGGTCGAACGGTGGCGGACTGAGCCAGATCCGGCATCCGTGTTCGAGCACCTGCCACCACATCGAGCGTGATGCCCATCTCACAAACGGCAGGTTGGTGCGCGATGGCAGGATGATATCGACTTCCACGCCTCGCATTGCTGCCAGATTCAACGCGGAGATTATGGCCGGATCAGGCAGAAAATAGGGAGTAACGATCCGCACGGAACGGCGAGCAATCGAGAGCGCCCCCAGGAGTGTCCAGCGAAGCTTTTCAAAATCCTCATCCGGGCCATCAGGCACACCTCGCGCCAGCACCTGTCCGGCAATTTCGGGTTTGGGGAACCACGAATCACCCCGCAAAGATTCGCCGGTCGTGAATAGCCAATCATCGGCGAAGACTTCCTGCAATTGCGTCACCACCGGACCCCTCATGCGAAAATGAATATCCTGCACGGGGTTCCGGGGTTGGCGCTCAAGCCAGTGTCCTGCCCGGATATTCATGCCTCCGGTGAATCCCACCTGCCCGTCTGCAACCAGAATTTTCCGGTGCGTGCGCAAGTTCATCGACATCAAGTGCGATAGCGCAAAGGATGGAAGGAAACGCGCGTAATTCACCCCCTCCCGCCGTAGCGTATGTAGAACGGAAGGCCAGGAGTATCTGGTTCCCGCTGCATCGATCAGTACTCGCACCTCCACACCCCTGCGCATGGCCTCGCCGAACGCGCGGACAAACGCCAGCCCGGCTTCGTCCCGATCGAAGATATAAGTTGCGAATGATACCGTCCGGCGCGCCTGCCGGATCGCCTCCAGCATGGCCGGATAGGCTTCATCTCCGTTTATAAGCGGTTCAATCAGATTCCCTCGCAGTAAGGGCCGCTTGACCACATTGCCAACGACCCGCGCTAGCATGTTGAGATGACCGGTATGATCCGATAGATGCTGATGCAACTCCTCCGGAGGGCATTCCGGTTGCGTCTCATGGGCGCGGTATCGTTCAATATTGCCGCGGAGCAATGCCGCCTCGCGTCGAAGCCGGTTCACTCCAAACAGGAAATACAATACCGCTCCGAGGAGGGGGAGCAGCCAAATAAAACCAACCCAGGCGATGGCTGCCCGCGAATCCCGCTTGTAGAGCACCGCGTGACCGGCAGCCACAACGGAGAGTAGAAACGTAAGCCCGGCAAAAATGATGTGCCAGATCTCGTGCGTCCAAGTCCACAGATCTATGGCTGAGAACATCGCTTGGGAAGCTAACGCCTGTCCTTCAATTCTTCCAGCCTAAAAAACCGGTTGCTTGCGACCGATCGTGTCTTCCTTATCCTTGCGCCATTGGCCGGTGGCAGAGGCACACGCCATCCGTACCTGCCAATCATTCGGCAGGAACCAAGGGCAGCGAGACAGCCGGCTTATTCGAGAGCGATCAAATTGGAGAATCGTTCCGCGCGCTTGGAAACCGCTTTGCTGGGCCGCTGAACTTGCGCCGGGGCGTTCCACAATATGTAAAATTCAAAGTCTGTTGGCGGTCGATGAAGGTTTCGTTCAAAGGCTGCGCACCGATATTCCATTGTGACCTTGGCAACTGATAGGGAATCTTCAGGGTTGCCCCAGCTGGCATTAGCCGGAGCATAGCGTCTCCAAACCGCAGGTCTGATTTGGTATCGCGAAATTTCACCCCGAGTGCCAATGGCCCGATCATCGTCACCTGATTCAATGAGGGACAGCGCCGTCCAGCGGTCCATTCCCTCGACTTGAAGACAGATGCCCATTAGCGCCACCATGACACGCAAATAAACCCTTAATGAAGTACAGATTTTCAAGGTTTCCATTATAACCCAGCAGGATGGTTGCGCAAATAGGTTGTGCCGGCCGCTTCATTACTCCCTATCAGTCAAACTGTTATACGCTCAAGAGTCGGGTTGTTCAGCCGGGAATCTGCGGGGTGTGAAACAAATCCGCCACAGTTATTTGAAATTCCGGTAGCAGTGATTCTGTCAGAATTTCACCGCCTGCCAGAATGCCTTTGAGCAGCAGCCCATAGGGGCTTCCGTGGTACACTTCCAGGTTATCGTAGCGTGGATCGATCATCCACAGCCGCGGCAATTTCATTTCCTCATACAGTTGTTTCTTGGTCACCGTATCCGTGCGATGATCGTCGGAACTGACGATCTCCGCGGCGAGCCACAGGCGGCTTGTTGCCACTGTCATTAACGCTAGGTCGGGACGAACTGCGTGCTTTGAAGAAAGGCGAACTTCGGAGCGCCGTGCGAGCAAGCGCGTGCTCGTAAGATTTGCCACGCTCGCATGCACGCATTCGTGCAGACGCGAGCAAATCAGCTCATGCCGCGCGCACGGTGCGCGCCGCATCAATATTACGCCGCCAAGAGTCTCCGCATATGCCTCGCTCATGCGCCAATCAGAAGGCTATGTGGAAACCGTCCCCTGTGCGAGCGTTTGTTGCGGGCGATTTGTTCCCGCACGCATTCTGCGACAATGTGCCCGCGCCCCGGCCACCTTCGGTACCAGGGTCAATGACCTGACCCAGTCTCGGCAACGAACTCAAAATTATGAGTGGAAAACCATGGCGCTGTTGGAACGGGCGGGCTCTTGCCGGACGTTCCGTGGCCATTTTCGAAACACCACAATACGGTTCGTGTTAGTCCCTTTGGCCATGTTGTCCACGCCCCAACAGTTGGCGGTTTTGGTGAATTTCTGCTGATTGATGAGCACGAGGACGGGCTCTAGTCCGGCTTGAACGCCGCAGGGCAGGATTGCTTCTTCCAGTCTGGTCCTGCCAGCGTGAACTTCACCCACTTCGAAGGCAACATGGCCCCCGGGTCTGAGGATACGATGCAGTTCTTCAAAAACCCGCGTCATGGCTTTTTGCCAGGCTTCCACTTTGCCTGGATTCGTGAGGCGGACGGATTTCGTCTCAATGCCGAGAAACCAACAGCGAAGCCAGTTGTCCGCCGCATACTGGACAATGTTCAGGAATGGCGGTGAAGTGACCGCCAGGGCAACAGAATTCCTTGATTTTTGCCAAAACTCAGTATGAGATGCGGTGTCAAAGGAAATTAGAATGAAAGCGCGGCACTACTTCATCCTCACATTGCCTGCCTGGCTCGTCCTTGGTCCCTTGTCCTCGAGGCTGCTCTGGCTATGCCTCCCATTCGTCCTGTGGACCGCCTGCCTGCAAGCCCAAACGAACGAGAGGCTGTGTGAAAACCCGCTCACAGTTTGAACATTTACGCTGGGGTTTCGTCTGTTACAAGCATGAACCATCGCACCGGACTGGATCGCTCCCAAACGCTGCTCTTTCCCGAGCGCCTGGAGGATTACGTCGCCGCCGAAAACCCCGTGCGTTTCCTCGACGCCTTCGTGGCCAGCCTCGATCTGCACGCGCTGGGTTTTGCCAAAGCCAAGGTGGCCGACACGGGCCGCCCGCCCTACGACCCGGCGGCGCTGCTCAAGCTTTACCTCTACGGTTATTTGCATCGGATTCGTTCCAGCCGGTTACTGGAACAAGAGTGTCATCGGAACGTGGAAGTGATCTGGCTTTTAGGCAAGCTGACTCCCGATTTCAAGACCATCGCCGATTTTCGCAAGGACAACCTCAAGCCGCTCAAGGCCGTGTGCCGGCAGTTCACGCTGTTATGCCGCAAACTGGAGCTCTTCGGGGGCGAACTGCTGGCCATCGATGGCAGCAAGTTTGGGGCGGTGAACGCCCGCGATCAGAACTTCAACGCTGGCAAACTTCAGGACTTAATCGCCCGGGCCGATGCCCGGCTGGCCGAGTATTTGAAAGAACTGGACAGTGCCGACGCCGCCGAGCCCGTTGCCGGGGCCTGGAGCCAAACCCAGTTGCAAGAGAAGATCGCCGCGTTGCGGGAGAAGCAGGAATGGCACGCCGAGCTGCTGGCGCAACTGGACGCCGAGCAGAAGCAAATCTCCGTAACCGATCCGGACACACGCAAGATGCCCACGGCGCAAGGTTTCATGGTTGGTTACAACGCCCAGGTGGCCGTGGACGCCAAACACAAGCTCATTGCCGCCGCCGCCGTGACCAACGAGGTGACGGACTCACAACAACTGGCCAGCGTGGCACTGGAGGCCAAGGCGAATCTGGATTTGCCACAGACCGAGGTGGTGGCCGACGCGGGTTACTACAATGCGGCCGAAGTCAGCCGGTGCGTGGAGCAAAACATCACGCCCTACATCCCCAAGAGCGACACGAGCGCCAACACGGCGCGGGGACTCTACGGCAAGAGCCAATTCAAGTATGACGCCAACCAGGATGTTTATGTGTGCCCGGCGGGAGCGCCGTTAACGTATCGCTTCAGCACCTATGAACTGGGACGCGGGCTCAGATACTATCGGGGCGGCGGTTGCCGCCAATGCGCGTTGAAGAGCCGCTGCACCCGCAACCGGGCCAATCGGACGATCACGCGCGAGGATCAGGAGGCGTTGATGGAAGCCATGGCGGCGCGGATGAAGGCGCAGCCGGGAAAATTCAAGCTCCGGAAGCAACTGGCCGAACATCCCTTCGGGACAATCAAGCGCTGGTTTGGCTACACTCATTTCTTGCTCAAGGGCCTGGAGAAAGTGCGATGCGAATGGAACCTGACGACGCTGGCCTACAACCTTAAACGGGTATTGAACCTCGTGAGCTTCAAACAATTGATGGCGGCGGTGGGCTGAGGGCCTGGCGGCGACGCCTGCGCTCGAAAAAAGAGGCTCGCGGTGACCAATAACCCGGATAGCACATCCCGCGGGCTGGATCGGTTATATCCGATCCCTGCGGCGGAACAAAAAGCGAAGAGAAAAAACCTCTACGAGCCACACTTCATCCCACTTGCCGCCAGGGAGTTTTCACACAGGCTC
>CAIQQM010000180.1 GCA_903873945.1 uncultured Verrucomicrobiota bacterium | reverse complement strand
GTTTTTGTAGCCTAACTTTGGATCTTCTAGAAGCTTTAGAGCGTCAATTAGTCTTTTTGGGTTTGCTCCGAGGTCAAGCAGCGTACCCAAAAACATATCACCGGAAACTCCTGCCGTTTGACAATCAATTGAAACTATTTTACCTGAAACCTCGTCGCTGTGTGCGGGCATAGTTATCTGTTGACAGAAAATTCGTAATTCATATATTGTTTGCGGTACTCAGAACAAATGGATTGCATGTGTATTCCATTAGAGAAATATTAGAAAAGACCGCAAAGAACGAAATCTCGATTGCAGAGGCTGAAAGACTTCTGCGCTTTCTTGCCATAGAAGAGGTTTGCGATTTTGCGAAAATTGATACTAGCAGAGAATTCAGGAAAGGCATCCCCGAAATTATCCTCGCCGAAGGCAAAGCCACAAGTGACATAATCGAAATCTCGCTAAGAATGCTAATGAGAACAGGGCGAGTCATAGCTCCAACAATTCCTCGATCTCCGGCAAGAAACGCGCAACCTCGCCCCGTGTTCGAAATGGTAACGGCTGAGTCAAGACCCGTCCAACCTCACGGTCAAACTCCGACAAACCGATAGAGCTCAATATGGCCGCCTCCAAGGAGCGGGCCTTTAAGGCATCCGCCACTCGCGACTCGGTTCCTGCCACACCCTCAGGCAGCAGCAGCAACTGGCCGCCGGCGCCAGCCCACCTATTTCGCATGGACTCAAGCAACTTTCCGCTTCCTCCAATTATTGGTTCCATCGTGGCGAGTTTGTAGCGTGCCCGCTGCCATGGGAGTTGCTCTTCCCCACTCCCAAGGACCAGCGCGTCCTTTGGTGGCGCTCCGCCGTTCTCCGCCTGGGAATTTGGATGGTTAGCTAACCTGTACCCGATTGCCAGGAGCATCGCCCCGAACACCAATGCAGTCACCACAGCGGTCAAAACAGCCCGGTTGCGGCGAGCGAACTTTGCAATACGGTAAGAAATGTCAGGGGCCGCCGTCAGGAGTGGCTGGCAGGTCAAGTGGCGATGCACTTCGTCGGCGAGAATTCGGGCGGAGTCGTACCGCCGCTTGCGGTCCTTCTCGAGCGCCTTCATCACGATCCAGTCGAGGTCGCCGCGCACCAACCGATTCAGTTTGCCAGGATCTGCATGACGCTGTGCCGCCACGGCACTGAGATCCGCATCGGCCAGCGTGCTCAATCGCGTGCTCGGCTTGGGCGGCTCCTCCTCCCGGATCGTCCGCATCACCGCCTCGTAGCCGGCCTCCAGCAACTGCTGCGTGTCGAACGGCGTGCGGCCCGTCAGCAGTTCATACAGCAGCACCCCCAGCGAATACACGTCGCTGCGCGTGTCCACGTCCAGGCTGCCCAGACCCGCCTGTTCCGGACTCATGTAAGCGGGCGTGCCGAGCCATTGGTGAAAGCGGGTGAAGACCGTCTTCTCCGTCAGTCGTGCTGCCGTCGCCTTCGCCACCCCGAAGTCAATTACCTTGGGTACGGGGCGCCCGTCTGTCTCGGTCACGAGGATGTTCGGGGGCTTGAGATCGCGGTGGATCACGCCCTTCTGGTGCGCGTGCTGTACGGCCTGGCAGACCTGCATGAACAACTCCAGCCGCTCCCGCGTGGAGAGCTGGTTTGCGTCGCAGTACTCCGTGATGGGCACGCCCTTCACCAGTTCCATCACGAAATAAGGCCGGCCCATGTCCGTTGCGCCGCCGTCAAACACGCGCGCGATGTTCGGATGCTCCATCATCGCCAGCGCCTGGCGCTCCGCCTCGAACCGGGCGACCACCTCCTTGGTGTCCATACCCAGCTTGATGATCTTTAGGGCGACCCGGCGTCGCACCGGTTCCTCCTGCTCGGCCATCCACACGACGCCAAAACCGCCCTCGCCGATCTGTTCCAGCAGTTTGTAGCGGCCGATTCGGTCGCCGGGCTTTTGCACGAGCCCGACCGGCGCCGGGACGGTCACCGTCCGGGGGGTCATGAAACCGCCCGCCTGCTCGTGCGCGGCCAGCAGGGACTCGACCTCCTGCCGGAGCGCGGCATGGCCAGCCGAGGCGCGTACGACATAGGCAAGCCGCTCTGCGACCCCTTCAATCTCCAGCGCGGCGGCGAGGATGGTTTCGGGCGATGGCGGTTGCTGGCTCATGGGAACCTCAGGGAACTGGGGAACATCCCCGCCGGATTGGACTCCTTCCGCAGCGTGTGACCAAGCCCTATTGCCGCAGTGACCTGTTCGACGGTGGAAGGATTAAGCTGCATAGTCGTGTGGACCGCGCGGGTTTCTAGCCGGAGGTAGTCGGCGTCGGGATTTTGGGGCTTGGCTCAACACGGTGAAGACGCCAGCCGTGGCCTTCGAGGCGCGCTCACATCCGATGCATGTCTTCCAGTTTTTCACAGCGAGTGTTCCACAACCATTATTGGCCTTCACACGCTGATGCGATATTCTCAGGAAAAAGGGGCCATCTGATTTGCGCCGCTGGCTCAAATCCCCTCCTTCCGCCGGCCAATCTCTCGAAAGAGCCAGGCGCGAGCGTAGGCCCAATCGCGTTTGGCAGTGCGCACGGACAAATTCAAGGCGGCAGCGGCCTCTTCCAGAGTGAAGCCAACGAAATAACGCAATTTCACCAACTCGGCTTTGCGGGCATCGTGGGCCGCGAGCGCATCCAACGCCTCGTCCACCTCCACCAGTTCGTCATCCGGCGCCCCGCCGGTCATCGGCAGGTCGTCCGGTGCCGATTCGGTGCGCCGCAAGCCGCCGCCGTGTCGGGCGGCCTTTTTGCGGCGGGCGTTCTCAATGAGGATGCGCCGCATGGCCTCGGCCGCCGCCGAGAGGAAATGCTGCTGGTTGTCCCAAAGCTGGCCGGAGTCTCCCTGAAGGCGCAACCAGGCTTCATGCACCAGTGCGGTCGCCTGGAGGGTCTGCCCGGGGCGCTCGCGCGCGAGCTTCCCGGCAGCCAGGCGGCGCAGGTGCTGATAAACGAGAGGCAGGATGTCCTCAGAGTTTCCACCTCCCAAGTCCTCTACCAGGCCGCTTGCCTCACGTGACGGTCCGCACAGGGGGCCGGGCGGCGCCTCTTGAGACGGGTTCTGGTCGCTGGTTTCCTGCGGCTGGACGGTCGCAACTCCCGGGCAGAGCAAAGGCTGCTCACCCAAACTTACAGCGTTCTGCATGGCCGCATTCTGGCACTCAACCTGGCGAACTGAAAATCGAAAATAATTTGCCCGCCATCGAGAAAACAGTGTGCCGCCAGGGTGAACGAGATCGGGGCGGGCCTGGACAGGTTGCCAACCCCGATGTGTTTGAGCCACCTTTTAACGCGTGCCTGAGGGTAGAAGACTGATGGTCAGGTTGTTATCCGCCAACGGCAAGTCGGTGAAGAGCGCGGTGAGCACATTCGCCATCATCAGTGACATGGGATCGCCCTGATTCTTCAAATAAGCAATGGTGCCTTGGGTCTGAGGCGAAATCGGGCGTGTCCCTTCATCGCCTTGGTAGTGTGACACGAACGCCTCAGCCATGGCCGGGGCCAGGAATTGGGCGTTGGCGATCGGCAGATTGTAGGGCGGGCTGGTGAGCATGTAAGTCGCCAGGTCGATCATCCCGCCATACAGAAAGTTTGAGCCAAAGGTGGGGAATGGCACTCCGCCCAAGTCAAAGTTGATGGTGGTTATCGGATGACTGGAAATGGCCAGATCGCCGTTGGTTTCCAGGCTCATCAGGCGGTAGGGGCTCGGAAACGTGACGGCTGAACCGGTCTCGATGTCGAGGATCGTGCCTGGGTTGAAACTGGCTTGGACGGTATCCTGAGCGTGGAAGTGACCAGTCAAAACAACCTGGAGGCCGTAGCTGGCGAATATTCGCGACACCGCCTGGTAGTCATCGATCACATAATCCGGGAAAAGTTGTTTCTGCCCGACGAAATGCTCCAAGAGCCCTTGGTGCATCATGCCGAGGACGTATTTGCCCTGGCTGCGGGCCGCCGCTAGTTGGTTGGTGATCCAGTTCAGCCGGGCCGCGTCGAAGTAGCCGCCATCGAAGGGCGCACCATTGGTATTGCGCTCGTAGCGGCAGGCGTCCATCGCCAGGATCCAGAGGCCAGGCGTTGGTTCGGCCACGTAGGAGAGCGAATTGGGATCGCGAGAAATCGCGTCGCCGTAGCCGAAACCGGCGTAGAGGGAGGCAAACTGCGCCGGGGAAACCGTCGGCACGGGCGTACTATTCGTACCATCATAGGAGAGCGCGTGCGGATTGTTGATGTCGTGATTGCCAGGAATCACGAATACCTTGGCGCCACCCGCCTTAAGCTGCGCCAGGTAGTTCGTCATGGCCTGATGGCAGATGAGTTCGCCGTCTTTCGTGAGATCGCCGGTCACCAGGACAATCTGGGGCTCAGCCTGCTTCACCTCCGCGATCATCTCATCGAGGATGGCTTGGCTCTGGACGAGCATTTTCCGATCGAAGGCAAGATAGGACTGGAAAGCCAATCCGTCATTGACCAGCAGGCTCGGGGCGAAGTAGTGGGTATCGCTGAAAACGGCCAGCTTCAACTTCGGAAAGTGAGCCTGGATGTCCGCGCGGAGGCGATAGACCATCGGCACGTCCTGCGTATAGGTGCTGTTGGTGGCGGGGATGGTGGCGAGCGGAGTCCAGACAGTTTGGGTGCCGCCCACTCGCGGCGCCCATTCGATCGTGTAGGACGTGGCCTGCACGAATGCAGAAGACATGTCGTTCCATTTCAACTCCCCGTTCCCGGTGAGTTGCTGTATGATGAGAGGCTGCGCCAAGGCAGCGCCCGCCGCCAAGGCCAAAGCACCTGCTTCAACGATAATTTGTTTCATGGGGATCAGTAAGCACGTTTTCATAACAATTTCAGAATGGCCGTTATTGGCCGTTGCCTACTGATGCGAAATTTCCCGAAGAAAGGGGCCATCGTTTTTCGGTTTGGGCCAAATGACGTGTCGGCCTGGACGCGGAGCTCTCCGGCCGTTTCTAGCTGTTCCGCTTGGTCTGAGAGCGGGCACCAAAACGGGCACCAACCGAGTCGGGTCTGGTAGGCGTTATGGGGGAGTTGTCGTCGCAGTAACTGACTGCAAACAAGGCAGTTTTGCTTTCGAGCTGGACCTGCCCCTTCATTTTTCCTATCCCTCAGCTTGTGAAAACCAAACACAAGCCGATTATCAGCCTGGAGCAACAGGCCCTGCTGGATGGTGTGGAGCTTCGGCTCATCACTCCCGAAGAACGCCAGCGATTCGATGAACAGATGGTGCGGGGGCATTACTTGCACAACGTGCAGATCGTTGGCGAGCAACTCCGTTACGTGGCCGAGTATCGGGGCCAATGGGTGGCGCTGATGATTTGGAGCGCAGGGGCTTACAAACTCAAGCTGCGGGAGGAATGGATTGGATGGTCGGAGCGGCAGAAGAAGCGGCGCTTGCCCTTGGTCGTCAACAACAGCCGGTTCTTCATCCCGGAGGCGTATCACGTTCCCAATCTGGCCAGCAAAGTGATGAAACTGGTTCTGCGGCGGCTCAGTGAGGATTGGCAGCGCATCTATGGGCACGGGGTTTTGATCGCCGAGACCTTTGTGGATCCGAGCCGGTTTCAGGGCACGGCCTACAAAGCCAGTGGATGGATGTTGTTGGGCAAAACCAAGGGTTTTGAACGTTCGCGCAAGGACTTCTACGAGGCGCATGATCGACCCAAGCAACTCTGGGTGCGCGAACTGCAGGAGGGGGCGCGCACGATCTTGCGTGGGCGCAATCTGCCGGCGGCTTGCCAGGCTTGCGAAGAGGATCGGCCGCCGGATTGTCCGCAGAGTCCGGAGCAACTAGTCCGGATGCGAAGCTTTTTTAGCGGTCTACCCGAGTGGCGCACTCGCCGTTGCCCGCACAAGGTGGGCAATCTGGTGGCGGTGACGGTTTGCGCGATGCTCTGCAAGGTGTGCCTCGGCCAAAGAGATTTAGCCGCCTTTGCCCGCAATCTCACCCGCGAGCAGATGAAAGCATTGGGTTTTCCTCGGGACTGGTCCAAACGCATCCACACCTACATTGCCCCCAGTGAGACCACCTTTGCCCGGCTGCTGCGCCATCTGGACAATCAGGCCCTGCAACGGGAGTTGCTGCGCTGGCTCGATCAGCTCTTGGGCCAGCGCGATCCCACCGGCGACCAGGTCTCGGTCGACGGCAAGGAGTTGCTCAATAGTCAGGGCGCCGCCGTGGTGAGCGCTTACTCCGTCCAGACCGGCCGTTGGTTGGGCTCGGAACCGGTCGCCGAGGGGTCCAACGAAATCCCGGCCGTCCAAGCCCTGCTCAAGCGGGTGGATCTGGATGGCTGCCTGGTCACCGCCGATGCGATGCATACCCAAACCGAGACTGGCCGCATCGTGGTGCAGGATAAGGGCGGTGATTACCTCTTCACCATCAAGGGCAACCAGAAAGGGGTGGCCGACAACGCGCGAGAACTCTACCAGAAGCTCTCGCGCGATTTTTCCCCCTCAGCGCATGGCGCAGACCTGTGAGTTGAACCGCGGACGCACCGAAGCTCGCTGCGTGGTCGCCTTTGATACGACGGCCACGCGCATCGACTTTCCCTTTGTCGAGCAGTCCGCCCGATTGACCCGTTGCATCGATAGCCGGCGCAAACCAGCCGAGCAAATCGAAACCGAATACCTGATCACCTCCAGGCCGGCCGCCCAGATGAACGCCGAGCAAATGCTCCAACAAGATCGCCAATACTGGGGCATTGAAACGGGCCTGCATCTGCGGTTAGATGTCATCGCCGGAGAGGACCGCAGCCGAGTGCGCCAGCGCAACGCGGTGATGAATCTGGCGGTGATTCGGCGTGCCGTCGTCAGCGTCGCCGTCGATTGGATCCGTCGCCAGCCCAATCGGCGGCACGCTTCCATGAGCGGCTTCTACGACTTTATGTTCGCTACAAGCTCCAAAATGGCCTTCAAGCTCGTAACCGCCTCGAAACACATCAGGTTATCGAATTTGTAGTTCGGCCATACCGCCACACCCGGTGTCTCATTTTACATTTGCCAGCCGGAGCGGGCTGCGATTGAATGCCGCCCGTGAGAGTACCGCGCTATACCATCATTGAATGGGTGCAGAAACAGACCACGGGTCAGTTGCAGACCAACAGCCAAACCAGTATATGAAAAACCAAGCCTCCCTTACCCAGCCGATCACACGCCGTGACTTCCTCAAGACCTCGACGGTCGCCGCCTCCGCCGCCGCCCTCGGCACGCTCGACCTGGCTCGCAGCGCCCACGCCGCCGGCAGCGACAGTATCAAAGTGGGCATGATCGGTTGCGGCGGCCGCAATTCGGGGGCAGCGGGCCAGGCGCTGACGGCAGATCCGGGCGCGCGGTTGGTCGCCATGTGCGACATCTTCCGCGACCGCGTCGAGGCCGCGCGCGCGGAGTTGAAGAAGGCCAAAGACGCGCAAGTGACGGTGGCTGACGATCATTGCTTCACCGGCTTCGATGGCTACAAGCATGTGATTGAAGCCTCGGACGTGGTGGTGATTGCCAATGCGGCCAAGTTC
>CAIQQM010000179.1 GCA_903873945.1 uncultured Verrucomicrobiota bacterium | reverse complement strand
CCCGCCGCTGACGAGACCGTCTCCCCAAAGCGTAGAGTAAATGCCGTCGGCGAAACTATGAAACGCGCTGCACAACGGCGAGATTAGAACCCGGCCAAAACTCGTGTAGAAGGCGATCGTCCGGAAACCGGGGTCCTGCCACCAGGACCGTCCGGCTTGGGTGTCCCAGTTTCCCACAATCGGGGTACCGAACCGCGCCCAAACTCGCCCGTAATGCCAGCCGCAGACAATCACGCACCCTGCAACGACCGCCCCCATGCTGCGCAGCCAGTCGCGATGCGCGTGCTGCTTTCCCGACACCAGTCGCTGGCTCAGCGCCAGCAGAATGCATGGCAGCGCCAGCAACACCGAAAACTTCGTCAGCATGGCCGCCCCCAGCGCCACCCCGATGCCGACGGGCAGCCAGAGCCCTCCTTTCTCCGCCCGCAGCTCCCGTAGACAAAAATAGATCGCAACCGTCACCAGAAAACCGGCCAGTGGTTCGTTCGTGACGTATTGCGACAGATACAAAGTCGGCGGCAGGAACGCCGCTATCAGCAATCCGGCAGCTTGCGCCGGGAGATTCTTTGGAAAAAGCAGACGCAGGCACAGCAACACCACCCAGCAGTGGAGCAACCCGATCACCCCGTTGACCGCCCGCAGGAAATAAACAGCATCCTCGTCCCCGACGGACCTGCCGCAGCCGGACAGCACCAAAGCTGAGGCCATGTAGTAGAGCGGCGGCTGAAACATCTCCCAGCCGTCATTCGCAAGCGGCAGAGCATGTTTTTCCTGGATGAAGCGGACGTACTGCTCATGGTCCGCGGCGTCGAAACCCATTGAGCGGGGAAGCTGCGGAACGTTATTGATGAAAAGAGCGGCCCGCGCCATCAGCACAATCACCAGCAGACCGTAGATCTGCTTCGTCGAGGTCGTCGTTGGGAGACTGGTTCCTGGCGAGCGCTTGCGGCGAAGCCAATAGTTTGTGACCCCCACTAATGCCAGTGACAATGCGCAAAATACTGCCTCCACGGGCCACACGCTCTTCAGCAGGTCCACATTCAATGCCGCTATCCGCGTGGATCGATGAAGTGAATTGTCCTCCTGGAACTCGATCGGTCGACGGGCATGCCAAGCGCTCTGCCAGTCCGTTCCGGTGAGCGACACCTGCCAGTGTTCGCTCGTGCCCAGCGAAAGCCGGGTGCCCATCAAGCGCAGCCAAAGCGCGGGCGGGCCAACACTATTTGTCACCCACGCGGTGATTTCATTCGTCCCCAACCGGAGCAGTCCAGCCACCTCGGCCCTTGCAGGCAACTTCCAGTTTCGGCCCGGGTGGAGAATGTTGCCAACCTCCCGGCCATTGATGGCAACGGCAGCGCCCTTGAAAGCACACACTGTCAAAGTAGCATTGGCAGGCAGGGCGGTTACTGTGAAGGTGTGCCGGAATTGGGCAGTTACGGGTATAGTGTCACGCGTGCCGCCCTCGCCTCCCCTGGGATAAATAATCCACTCCGCCCCGGCTCGCGTGGGCAGGAAAGCTATCCCCTCGCTGCGGGTGCACTTCCACCATAACGCGCCCGCAGCGGTCAAAAGCGCAAGAACGAAAGTTGCAACAATCGCACGGTTAAAACGCGACCCACCCATCGCCGTGGCAGATGCCATCGTCAATGCGGATTCGGATTTGGTCGCCTGGTTGCACATAGGACTCCCCCAAATCATTGGTCAGCTTTAGGAGGCCGGGAACTTTAGCACGCCCATTTTGTAGCTGGAGGAGCGCCCTGTTGACAAGGCTGGTCACGGTGTCATTGACCTTATTGCCACCCCGGCCAAGCAGGGCAACCCACCTGACAGCAGCACCCTCGCCCCCCCCTGTGCGTCCAAAGCCGCACCAATACCCCAGTCTTGCGACCGAGTTGATTTGTGGAAGATTCGCATGAACGGAGCGTAGAAAATTCGGCGATGCGGATGCCTTCCGAAAATTACCTTACAACCCTGTCGCTCTTGCCCTTCTGGAGGAGGGCGTTCTGCAGGTTGTTCCGGGCCTCGGCGTCATCCGGCTTCAAGCGGAGGACTTCCCGGAATTGGCCGATGGCTTCGTCAATCTGCCCTTTCTTGAGAAAGGCAGCGCCAAGGTTGTTGCAAGCCTCGGCGTCATTTGGCCTCAGGCGGATAGCTTCCTGG